>JBKQKT010000039.1:0-7634 GCA_052147365.1 Candidatus Korobacteraceae bacterium
AGCGTTATCATAAGCGATCCCGAAACGATTCGCCGTCACGATTGCTTGTGATAGGGCGATTTTCACGACAGTTAGTGCGCCTGAGCGATAATCCGATTGGAATTGAGTTAGGAACGTTTGTTGCGGGCGTGAGATTTGATCTCGTGGAAGAAATACCATTGATGCCCTTCGGGGTCCTCCGCCCCATAGCGGCGATGGCCGTAGAACGTATCCTCCGGTTCTACGAGAATCTTCGCTCCCGCTCGCTTGGCACGCGCACAATGTTCGTCTGCATCGTTCACGTTGACGTAAAGCATCTGCGTGGCTTCGCCGAGTTTCTTTGGGTTCTTGTATCTCGGTCCCGGATACTCCATCATTCAGATCGTCACCAAGCTTCATCGCCGCATGCGTGAGCTTGCCGTTCGTGCCTGACGTCGGTCTCCCGGCCTTCTTAAAGCCGAACGCTTTTGATAGAAACCTGATGGCACCCGCGACATCTTCATATAGAAGGTATGGAGTAATCATGCGGCTCCGGCCTTCTTGCTCGGACTGGAACGAAATGCGCCCTTCGCATTATATTCCCGATGCAACTGGCGATAACAAGGGCCAACTCACAACCAATCTGTCCTGGACAAGCTTTCGTTTCCAGCGCCCAGCTCGTCACCAATTCGTCACCAAAACTAGGCCGTTTTCGGCCCTTTTTCAGCGGTCTCAACTCGGAAAAGCAAGACAGGCAAAGGGTTTTAGGTTGTTGAGATCAAGTTTGACACGGTAGAGGTCAGGAGTTCGAGTCTCCTCGTGCCTACCACTAGCACGCGATTCCGCCTACTCAATTCACCAATCCCCGTTTCATCATGGCCTCCATCACCTGGTTCTGAGCGACCAGCTTGTCTCTGTTGATGGCGTGCGGATAGATGTCCAGAGTGGTGCCGATATCGGCATGCCGCAGCATGGACTGGACCGTTTTGACGTCAGTCTTGGTCTGCGTGACCAGATACGAAGCTAGTGAGTGGCGGAGATTGTGAAAGCCGAAACGACGTCGATCTTCTGCCGCCAGGATCCCTGCCTTCACTGCTGCCGGTCGCAAGTAATCCTGCGCCATGATGGAGCCCGTACGCGGCTTTCGGCCATGCAGCTTGGATGAAGCGAAGACCCAATCCTGTTGCTTGGAATATGGAGTTTCCTGCTGCCACTGGCGCATGATGTCCGCCAGTACCGATCCCATCGCTACAGGTTGGCTGCTGGCCTTGGTCTTGGGCTTTCCAATCTGACCGTCAAGCCATGTTCGCCTGACATGAATCTTCTGGTTCGTAAAATCGACATAATTGGCGTAGCTGCTCCGGTGGACTTGTATGCCCAAGTTCCGGCTGACGGTGACGCACGATTCCTGGGCTTGATCCGCAGAAACGACGAATTGTCGGCCAATATGCGTGAAAAGGACGCGGTGAACCACGAGTGGTTGTGTGCCGTCGGCTTAGGCGAGGACTCAGAAAGAGTGCTCCGCTATGCCCATGCCCAGCATCTGGCAGCCATGGAAGCGCGCAGTAACCTCCACATTATTCATGCCATCCAGGCCTCCGATCTGGATTTGCCCATTCGATTGGAACACGAGGAGCAGATTCAATCTGAGGAAAGTCAGAAGGCGCGTCAGCGCATTGCCGAGTTGCAACGAAGAGTCGGGAGCTCATTCGCCCGTTCGAATCGCTGTCGGCCCCGTCAAGGAGGCACTACTTGAAGCTGCTCGGCAATTTGACGCTGACGTGTTAGCAATTTGACGCTGACGTGTTGATGATCGGGAGAAGTCCTCAATCGGGCGCTCATGGCCGCTTACGGGATTTGACCTACGCTATAGTACGGGAGTCACCGTTCCCAGTTCTAAACATCTGACCTCGGCTTCGAGCTGATAAAGCTCACGTGTGCTGCTCTCGGTATCGACCATCCTGAACTCAGGCGCGCTGTATAAAGCTGCGCGCTGTTCGTGCGGAACCTAGCCAAGGTGTCTTCTTTCGGTGCGCTGGTGTGCTGGGAACGCCCAGGTTTTTACCTGTCCACAGCTTTCTTGAGAGTCAGAATCTCGTTGATTACGTTCTCGACCCCAATCGCGGTATTGAGCATGGCGTGATAAAGAGATCGATTGGGCCATTCCATGTGGAAATACCTCTCGACGAAAGCCGCGCGCTCGCTATCGACGACGTCCACCGCTTGCTCAGCTTCGTTTTCACCTATGCCCTCCGCGATCAGGCGGCGAATTTTCGCCTCTCTGGGGGCATAGAGGAAAATCCGAAGGGTATCGTTTCGGTCACGAAGAAAATGCTGTGATCCTCTGCCGACGATGACGCAGTTTCCTTCCGTCGCCGCGTTCTGCACCACGTGCCTGGTGATGCGCTGGATACTGTCGGCATCGAGCAATTTCAGACGATGTGCATTCAGGCTACCTTCGAAGCTGCCCCGCAGGATGGATTTAAAGAGGCGGTAGTAAAGCGGGTCGACCCGCTCCTCGCGAGGTTTGACCTCGGATTGTTTGCAGTTGCTGAGCCGAGCAATCTCGCAGGTTAGCAATTCGTCCCATAATTTCCATCCTAAGCGCTCGGCTGTCTTTCGGGCGATCTCCGCGCCGCCGCACCCGTACTCCCGCTCAATGACGATGATGTTAATCACAGTGTCGCCCTTATTTGTTCGGATGCTCGTATGGCGTATACTGACGACCAGCCGTTTTGCGGTTTAGCGACGCGAAAAACTGAAATTTGCATTAACCGACCGCCATTTCGCCGCCCCCGCCCGGATCATTCTTCTTCAGGACAAAAGACAGCACGAACATGATCGCGGAGATCACAGCCAGCACCATGAACGTATCGATGTACGCCAGAGTCGTAGCCTGTGCCTGCACCATTCGATAGATACTGGCTAGAGCTTTATGCTGCGCATCCGGCGGACTCATTCCGGAGTGAATGTAGAGCTGCTTCGCGCCCTCGATCAAGTTCTGAAAGTTCTGAATTCCCGGCGCTGTGTGGCCGACTAAAACCGACTGATGGTATTCGGAGCGACGGTCGATCAGCGTTGTGACGATGGAAGTTCCCACGCTGCTCCCCATATTGCGCATGAAGTTGACCATGCCGGCGATGGCATTGCTCTTCTCCGCCGGCATGCCGATGTACGCCGCCATCGTCACTGGCACGAAAAGGAAACCGATACCAATAACCTGAGCGACACGCAACCACGAGGCGGAAACGAAGCTGATCGTCAGGTCAATGCGCTGGGTGGAGTAATACATCGCGATTGCCAGGCTGAGCCAGCCAAAAGCGATGATGTAGCGGACCTGGAACTTGGTTGTGAGTTGCCCGACGACCGGCATGGCGAGCACTACGACCAAACCGCCGCCGGAGAGGACGAATCCCGCGAGCTCGGCCGTGTATCCCAACAACGTCTGGAGGTACAGAGGCATCATAACCAGACTGCTGAATAGCAGGACTCCGAAGCTGAACATCATCACGTTCGAACTCAGGTAATTGAAATTCTTGAAAAGCCGGACCTCGATGATCGGGTGCTCGTTGAACCACTCCCAGATCACCAGCGAGATCAGGCATACAGCCGACACAACCGCCAGAGTCAGGATGATGTGTGAACCGAACCAGTCATCCTCCTCACCTCTGTCCAGGATGACCTGCAAGGCGCCGATGCCCAGCGCCAGCAATGCGATTCCGATGTAGTCGAGTTTTACTCCGGCAGCTTTCAGCCGGCCCAGGTAGGGCGGGTCTTCAATCAAGCGAAATACCAGCGCCAAGGTGAGCAGACCGACCGGGAAGTTGATAAAGAAAATCCAGCGCCACGAATAATTGAACGTGATCCACCCTCCCAGAGTCGGACCGACGGTCGGGGCAAAGACCGCCGTGATGCCGTACATGGCGAAGGCCATACCGCGTTTTTCGGGCGGGAACGTGTCGGCCAGAATAGCTTGCGCCATCGGCTGAAGTCCTCCACCGCCTGCACCCTGCATCCCTCGGAATAGCAGCAGGAGGGGAAAGGTCGTAGCCATCCCGCAAAGCAGGGAACTCAGGGTGAAAATTGCCAGGCATGTCATGAAAAACCGCTTGCGGCCGAAACGGACGGCAAGCCAACCACTGATCGGGAGGATGATGGCATTGGAAACCAGATAGGAGGTGAGCACCCAGGTGCTGTCGTCGTTGCTGACCCCGAGGCCGCCTCCGATGTAGGGCAGAGCAACGTTGGCGATACTGGTGTCAAGGACCTCCATGAAGGCCGCCAACGCCACCACCACCCCAATCAGCCAGATGTTGTACTTGGGGCGCCATGGCGCCTGTTCTACTGGCAGTGCCGCGGCAGCATCGCTCATCGAAAACTCACCGTCGCCTCAACGCTCATACCTGGCCGAAGCTGCAGATCGCGGTTTTCGCCCTGATCGAGCACGATCTTCACCGGGATGCGCTGCACGATTTTCACGTAGTTGCCGGTGGCATTTTCAGGCGGAAGCACACTGAAGATCGGGCCCGTGGCGCCGGCAATGCTGTCCACGTGACCCTTGTAGTCGCGGTCGCTGGAATCCACATGAATCCGCACAGCCTGTCCCGGTCGCATGTACTTCATTTGCGTTTCCTTGAAGTTGGCTGTGATCCAGACATCCTGCAGCGGCACAACCGTCAACATCTGTTGGCCGGGTTGGACGTTCAGGCCGACGACAACCGTCTTGGTCACTTCGCCAGTGACTGGCGCAAGGATTTTCGTATATCCCAGGTTCAGCTCAGCCTGAGCCAGAGCGGCGCGCTTCTGCTCGACGTCGGCGACGGCTGCCAGTGCGCGAGCTTGCGTCGTCGCAATTTGCTGAGGCCGGGTCTGCGCTGCCTGAAGGTTCGCTTGAGCCTCAGCGACCCGGCTCCTGGCCTGCTGGACTGCCTGGCCTGCGGCAGCCTCATTGGCTTGCGCAGCAGCGACCGCAGCGGTGCTGGCCTTGGCAGCGGCCACGGCGTAATCGTAAGTCTGCGCTGAGACGTCCTGCTTCTCTACCAGCTGTTTGTATCGTTTGACGTCGTCCTGCGCCTTAACGTCATTGGCCTCGGCTTGCTGCACCTGATCCTGTGCGGCGGCAAGCTGTTTTTCGGCGGCAGCGAGCCCGGCGACTGCATCTTCGACGCCAGATCCCGAGAAACTCAACTGACTAGCGGTATTCACCGAGGTGATAGGGACATTGATGTTGAGCGATCGGGCGTTCGCCTCTGCACTTGCCAGATCGGCCTTCACCTTATCGACCGCAACCTGATAGTCCCTCGGGTCGATCTCGACCAACACGTAACCTTTGTCTACGTACTGGTTGTCGCCTACGTTCACGGCAATCACGTAGCCGGAGATGCGCGCGCTGACGGGGTAGATGTGCACGTCTACTTGCGCGTCATCGGTAGACTCATAGCTGCTGAAGTAACGCCACAGGAAGAAACCGCCGACGAGCAGGATTAGAACGATTCCAAGGATCAGCCATAAACGCCCCCGTTTCGTAAGCCGGCGAGGAGGCGGTACTCGAGAGCGGTCACGCGTGGTCTGAGGGGCCTGGGTCGACGGCGCCTCCTCCGTTTTATCGACTTCGGTGTGCTGGGTTGTGTCCGGTGCAGCCAAAGGCATCACCTCTTTATTAGAATTAACTGCATGCTGGTTGAAGCAACGCGGCCCGGAACTACATTTCGTATGCCCTGCTCAATTGTTCGACATCACTTTCCCCCGAGATACTGCCGATAATTCGTGCGTGCGACCCCAAGCGCACGAGCCAGCGAGAGCTTGGCGAAGTTGTGACTGTAGAGGCTCGCGATGTATTGATCATCGGCGCTGGCGAGGGACTGCTGGGCCTGCACCACCTCAACGCTATCCGTCACTCCGGAAGTGAAGCGGGCTTGCGAGCGAGCAAGGTTCTCATTCGCTAATGCGACATTCCGGGTCGCCACATCAACCTGCTCTTTCGCTGCACTGAGATTCAGGTAGGCGCTGCGAACGTCGTAGTCAACTTGCCCGCGAAGGTTCTCGCTTTCAGCTTTGCGCCGCCGCAGCGTGGCTTCTGCCTGCGTGATGTCGCCCTTGATGTGGCCACCGGTGAAGATGGGGACGCTGACCCCGCCCTGAACGAAGAAAGCTCCATGCGAGTGGCCGAAGGTCTCGCCCACATCACCGTAGTTGCCGCTCATGGCGACCACGGGATAGCGTTCGCCTTTGGTGGCGGCAAGCGCCTGCGTCGCAGCTTTCTGCGAGTCGATGGCCGCAAGGAAGTCGCTGCGCGTTTTATAAGCAGTGCTCAGCGCGTCTTCCAGAGTAGGAGGATTGAGGTTGGAATAAGGAAGCTGGTCCGTTAATTCGTATTGCTGCCCCAGCGGCAGCCCGATGGCACGGCCGAGAACCAGCTTGGCAATGGCGAAATTGTTACGGGCGACGCTGAGGTTGTATTGCTCCGTGTGCAGTTGAACTTCTGTCCGCGTGACATCGATCTTGGGAGCCGTTCCTGCCTGTAGTTGATCCACTGCCTGGTCGTAAAGCGCCTTTGCAATTCGTACCTGGGCCTCTTGCGCCTCGACGTGGGAACTGTCGGCGATAACCTGTAGATAGGCGTTGCCGACGATCAGCGTGACGACATCCAGAACGTCCTGATAGTTGAGTTTTGCCGCTTGTTCCGCCGTTTGTGCGGAACGGAAGTGCTGGATGGATTCATAGCTGAACAGGGTTGCGCTTACGTTGGCCTGCACCAGGCTGTAGGCGAAGGGCCCAATCACGGAAGGAAGATCTGGGAGCTCCTTCTTGATACCTAACGTTGCCAGGCTCAGTTGCTGAGCGGTTTCCGAAACTTCGGCGCTGATCTGCGGCAACAGCGCACTCAGGGCAACCAGTCGCTGACCACGTGCCAGCTGAGTGTTCTCTCCGCTTTCAATTGACCCCAGGTTGTACTTCAGGGCTTGGTTAACCGCGTCGCGCAGAGTTAAATGAAAAACTTCATTGCTTGCAGGACCGCTGGGTACACTACCGGTAAGTTGCGATGTCTGCCCTGCATTAGAGTTTCCCGTTGTCGCTGCCCCGAGAGTACCGGCGGCATATTGTGCCGCTGCCGGAAGTGACCAGAAGAGAATCAATGCAATAGCCAGCGCAGCAGCGTTCAAGTGAAACCAGGACGGCACAGATTGAGCAACGCGAATCATCTATTCGCCTCCGAAGTCTGAGCTGCGGTTAAGTTGCCGTGTCGAGGTGGAAAGACTGCAGGTATGGCTCGACCCGATAACCCTTGGCTTTCCAGGCTGCCAGTCCACCCTTTAAGAATTTGACGCGGTCGAAATGCAGAGCGTGGGCCCGACGAATAATTACTCGAGCGGTTTTATCGTCAGGACAGGTACAGTAGGCGACCGCATCCTTCTCTCGTGGAATGAGCGAGGGATTCTCGAGTAATTCTTTTGGAGAAATCCTCTTTGCGCCAGGGATGATCTCAGAATCGGCTAATAAATCGAGCGGTTGGCGAACATCCAGGAGAAGTATGTCTTGATTTGAGGCCAACGATGCGTGGAGCGCCTCCGGGGTAACGCTGTGCTGCTCCAGTCTGTACTGGTTTCTCGTGCGTACGATCCAGATTACGATCGCCAAGCACAGCACCCCGACAGCAATGACAATCAGCGCGACGG
>JBKQKT010000040.1:0-3716 GCA_052147365.1 Candidatus Korobacteraceae bacterium
GGCCACATTGCAGACATTGCAATCTCCCCCGACGGCAACAACATCGCGAGCTGTTCGGGCAATATCACAAGTATCTGGGATCTGCGCACTCGACAGAAGCGCGCTATTCTTGAAGGCCATACCAGCACTGTAAATAGCGTCCGATTCTCTTCGGATGGTAAATTCCTTGCCTCGGTCGCAGATGATCGGACGATTAGGCTATGGCGCTGTCGTGACTGGGAATGCGTCGCCGTTATCGAAAACGTCGAGAACAACACGAACATAGGCGGGTTGAGCTTTCATCCACAACAGCCGCTTCTTGCCATAAAGAATGACGCAAACAACCAAATTCAGTGCTGGCTACTAGATTATAATCTGCTAATTGGCGCTCCTCCCCAAGCGGAGTCCCGCCGCTACGTCAACGCCAAGGTAGTCCTGCTCGGGGACACTGGTGTGGGGAAATCTGGGCTCGGGCTAGTACTCAGCGGTCAAGGCTACCAGCCAACTGACTCAACGCATGGTCGCCAAGTATGGACGTTTGACGCCCGAGAGGTCGAAGTGCCAGCTGGAAGCAGCCAGACCCGGGAAGTGCTGCTATGGGATCTCGCCGGGCAGCCCGGCTACCGACTGGTCCATCAGCTTCACCTGAACGAGGTCGCGGTGGCGTTGGTTGTGTTCGACTCGCGTAGCGAGACCGACCCGTTCTCTGGCGTAAGGCATTGGGTCCGGGCGCTTGCCCAAGCGCGCCGCCTGGAAGGCGACAACGCGGTGCCGCTGCGAACCTACCTCGTCGCGGCCCGCGCCGACCGCGGCGGCGTCACGGTCACCGGGGAGCGCATTCGGGCGGTGCTGGATGACCTGGGACTGGACGGCTTCTTCGAGACAAGCGCGAAAGAAGGCTGGCAAGTCACCGACCTTGCCCAGGCCATTCGTGCGGGCATCGACTGGAACGCGCTCCCCATGGTGAGCTCCAATGTGCTGTTCGATTCCATCAGGCAGTTTCTGCTTGAGGAGAAGCAGCAAGGACGGCTGCTATCCACCACCGATGATCTATTCCGTGCTTTTCAACGTGCGCAGTCGGCCGTCGTCGGCGGCGCGGAGCTAAGAGATGGCTTCGAAGCGTGCATCGGTAGAGTCGAGAGCCGTGGGCTTATCCATCGTCTCCACTTCGCCGACCTCGTGCTGCTGCAGCCGGAACTGTTGGATAACTACGCATCGGCGATGGTTCAGGCAGCGAAGGAAGAGCCAGATGGGCTCGGATTTATTCCGGAGAAGACAGCCTTGGAAGGGGATTTCAGACTGGCGCAAAGCGAGCGGGTCACGGACCAAGCACAGGAGAAGTTGCTGTTGATTGCAACGGTGGAAGAGCTGATACGGCATGAGATTGGCTTGAAGGAGATAACTGATCGGGGCGTACACCTAGTGTTCCCATCCCAGTTCACCAAAGAACGACCTGATGCTCCCAACATTCCCGGCAAGCGAGTCACCTTTTCCTTCGAAGGGCCTCTAAATAACATCTACGCCACTCTGGCTGTGCGCCTGTCCCAGTCTTTGCTATTCAAGCGTGAAGCTATGTGGCAAAACGTCGCCTACTACACTGCCAGTGATGGCGGCGGTTGCGGGATCCACTTGCTTGAACTTGAAGAGGGCCGCGGTGAGCTGGCGCTCTTCTACGACGAGCAGACCACCACTACTGTGCGTACCCAGTTCGAAGCCTACGTCGATGAGCATCTCCGCCTCCGCGCTATTCCCAGGACGGTTATGCGCCGCCTAATCCGAGCCTGTGCGGCCTGCGGCTACGTCCTGCCAGACGATCTGGTACAACTGCGCCTTGGCCGGGGTGCGACCACGATCCGCTGTCCTGCCTGCGACGAGACAATTATCGGCCTCCAAGAGCCGTCGGCGGCGATTGCGGCCCACGTAGTGGTAGCCGAGATGAACCGAAGCGCCGACGTGCGCCGAGACCAAGACATAACTGCGACTCGGCTTAAGGGCAAGATTGAGACGAACGACTACGATGTCTTCCTTTGCCACAATTCGAAAGACAAGGAGAAGGTCAAGGCGATCGGTAAGCGACTTAAGGAAAACGGGATCTTGCCCTGGCTCGACGTATGGGATGTCCGACCCGGTGCACGCTGGCAGGACGTGCTGGAGCAGCAGCTCAAGTCGATCAAGTCGGTAGCGGTATTCATCGGCCCCAGCGGAAGCGGTCCCTGGCAAGACTTGGAGATTCAAAGAATCCTGCAGCACTTCGCCAAACACAGACAACCGATCATCCCGGTCATTCTAGAAGGCCGGAAAGGCCGCCCGCAGTTCCCCGGCTTCCTAAGTTTGTGGCACGTAGTCGACATGCGCCAGGACGAGCCAGACCCGATTGAACAGCTTATATGGGGTATTACGGGCGAGAAAAAGCCATTTGTATAGTTTACTGGAATATACTGTATCACCAGATCACCTGCCGCCCTGACAAGCACTGGCCATCTTAGCCAACGCGGCCTGCCCGGATGCCACGACAAACTGAACCGTTGGTATGGTGACCATTCCCCTATCAAGGGTGATGGCGATAGCGTAGCTGTGGGGTGGCTCCGTCGTGCCGGGCACAGTAAGTCCGGCATCTGACATTCCGACTTGGCTGCGTCTTTGACGATTAAGCGTCAACGACATGCGGAGTAGTGCAGCAGCAAAGTGCAGCAACCGCACCGCATGGCAGTAAACAATCAGCCCATACACGCGTGGTGATGGGTAGCGCGGGTTGCGATTGCCGGTTACGTGGAGAATGCCTGCGCGGGCGGCCGCCAGGGCCTGCCGAGCATGAGATCGTGCAGGACGTCCATGGCATTCTTGCCGTGCTTGCGGGCGGTGTCGATGTAACCGCGGATGTCGAGCCGGTCCTGGGTGACGTCGTCGCTGGCCAGGCGGCCGGAGATCTTCTGCTGGGTTTTCAGGGGCCGGACGCCGCGCTCGCTGATGTTGTTCAACCGGACCGTCGACTGCATGTGATGCGGCGGGTGGGAAGTATCCGGATCTGGTGCGGGTCACGCACCGGTTCCATCCGTTGTCCGGCCGCTCGTTTGAGTTCGTGAAACGCTGCAAGACCTGGCAGTCCGATCGTGTCTTCTTCTTCGATGACAGCGGTGAGCTGGCGAGTCTGCCGGCCGAGTGGACCGATGTCGTGCCGGCGGACCCGTTCGTGGTGGTGTCGGCAGGGCGTTCGCCGTTTCGCACGGCGGATCTGCTGGTGCTTGCCGAGCTGGTCTCCCAGCTGGGTGCGGGTTCGGGTGCTGCCCGCCGGAATGTCAAGAAGATTCTGCCGTGACTGTCCAGTGGATTCTGCCGGGTATTACCGGACTGGCCCGCCGTCTCCGCCGAGCTATCTGGCAAATGTCGCTCTGTCCTGCTGATATCCTCCATCGTCGGCGTGCCGACGTCATTACGCAGATTCCATACGGCATAATCTCCTGGACGAGACGGCTTCTCTGGAGGCGGAATGACCCGGCGAGACGATGGCAAGACGCGAGCGCTGGCGGCATCCAGGACGCTGAATCCGCGCCCGGAGAAGGTGACCGATCCGGCGTTCGCGCCGGGCTCCTTCTTCGATCCGGCGGACCTGGTCCAGGTCAAGTACGAGATGGTGCGCCGCTCGGAGATCGACGGCCTGCCGGCCGCAGCGGCCGCGGCGGCCTTCGGGTTCTCCCGGCAGTCGCTGTATACGGCCAAGTCGGCACTGGCCGGGCAGG
>JBKQKT010000041.1:0-10596 GCA_052147365.1 Candidatus Korobacteraceae bacterium
CGTCGGCCGAGGTGCCGCTCATGACCCCTGCCACGATCACGAAGGGACCTCCGCCTGCGCCAGCGTATTCGCGCGCACTTCTTCGCCGAATTCCCAGATGCGCCGCCGCAGACGGTCTACAGTTTTCTGTGTGGAGACTGGCGAGATGCGCGCTTTCAGCGCTCGGGATTGCTTCTTCGCCGCCAGAACGTGCCGCGACTTCGCTAAGATGAGCCGGGCAAACTTCTTATCTGTTTCGGCTTGCTTGTACACCGCTTCAAAGGCGCGCCAAACGCTCTCTTCCTTCTGGCAGACTAGGAACATGTCAGCGCCAGCACGAAGCGTCTCGACGGCAGCTTCTTCGATGGAAGCGGCCGCGAGCACACCGCCCATGTCGAGGTCGTCGGTGATGATGAGCCCACGATAGCCGATCTTGCTGCGCAGGATGTCGCTCATCCATTTTTTCGAGAGCGAGGCCGGCGCGCGGTCACCGGTCACGCCGGGATAGGCGGCGTGGGCGACCATGACGAAGGGCAACTCGCGCCGCAGCTCGCGATAGGGAAGCAGATCTTCGCTCCAGAGTCGCTTCCACGGCTTGGCAATGGACGGCAGTTCGTTGTGCGAGTCGAGATTGGCTTCGCCGAGGCCGGGGAAGTGCTTGCCGCAGCCGAGGACGTTAGAATCGCGCAGTCCACGGAGAAACTCGCTGGCGTAAGTGATCGTCTGAGTCGGATTGGCGGAGACTGTGCGCGAGGTCAGCACATTCTTCGATGCTTCGAATTGAAGATCAAGCACCGGAGCAAAGTCAGTGTTAAAACCAAGTGCGCGTACTTCTTCGCCAATGATGCGTCCGTGCTTGGGGAAGAGCTTTTTCGAACCTGCCGCCGCAACCTCGGCGACGGAAGGCACGGGTGCAACCATGTCTCGCAGGCGATCAACTGTTCCGCCTTCCATGTCCACGCAAAGAAACATGGGAGTTGAAGCCGTCTTCTGCGCCTCGCGCAGTAGCGCATGTGTCTGCGCGGGCTCGTCGATATTGCGCTTGAACAAAATGGTTCCACTGGGACAGAGCGTTGCCAGCGTCAGGCGCAGTCGAGTCGATAGGCTTGTCCCATCGAAGCCCATGATGAGCAACTGGCCGACCTGCTGACGGAGATCGAGGCTGGATTTGGATGGCATGAGGAACAGAAGAGTGTAACGCGAGAGCAATGGGGATTCAGGTGTGAAGGAAGGTGCGGGTGCAGACGAACGTATCAACTATGGGGCGCAGGGCTACTGGCCTTCCATTCGAGCCAGTCGTCGTTCGTGTGACTCGACAAGAGTCGCCAACTGCGCGATCGTACCGGCTACTGTCGCCACCATTGACATTGTGCGCTCTTGGGCCTCTGCGAGGCGGTCGATTCGTTCCGTTACTTGTGCGAGTTGTGCTGCGGTCTGCTGCTGTGATTCCTGCACTTTGACGATGTCCTGGTACAGCCGCCCCAATGCTGCCCAAACTTCCCCGAAATTCTGGAATGCCGCCACGTTGCTCGCCTCTGCGCCAGAAGTGCTAACTCGAAGATATTCCAGGAGGTGTTACATGTCCATTAGGGAAGATTGCACCGCCAGCCTCACTCCATCTGCTTGTTCAACTCGTGCAGCAGGGTCAGCGCCTCCAGTGGGCTGAGGCGATCAAGGTCGGTCTCCTTGATGCGGTCCACGATCTTTTGCGATAACGGAGTGAAGATGGTCAACTGCATTGGGCCGGGCGGGCGCGTTTCATCGTGCGCCAGATGGCTGACGGCGCTCTGCTCGGCGCTCTCATGCTCGGCCAGCACCTCCCGCGCGCGGCTGACTACCTCCGCCGGTAGGCCGGCCAGCTTGGCAACTTCGATGCCGTAGCTCTTGTCGGCGGCGCCTTCCTCCACCTTGCGGAGAAACACGATTCCTCCGCCACTCTCCTTGACTGATACGTGAAAGTTCTTTACCCCGCTGAGCCGGTCGGCCAGCTCGGTCAGCTCATGATAATGGGTAGCAAAGAGCGTCTTAGAGCGCGTGTTGGCGTGGATGTACTCGATGGCCGCCCAAGCGATGGCCAGCCCGTCGTAAGTTGCGGTGCCCCGGCCGACCTCATCGAGCAGGATGAGGGAGCGTGACGTTGCGGTATTGAGAATGGCTGCAGTCTCAGTCATCTCGACCATGAAAGTCGAGCGGCCGCGTGCGAGGTTGTCGGCTGCGCCGATGCGGGTGAAGATGCGATCCACCAGCCCGAGCCTCGCCGAGCGCGCGGGGACGAACGAGCCCATCTGCGCCATGAGCACGATCAGCGCTGCCTGGCGCAGATAGGTCGACTTGCCGCCCATGTTGGGGCCGGTGATGATCAGGATCGAATGCGTTGTACCGTTGAGGAAGAGGTCGTTGGGCACGAAGCGGTCAGCGCCGGTGATCTCCATCTGCTCGATGACAGGATGGCGGCCTTCGATAATCTCGACGTCGCCGCTTTGGTCGATATCCGGGCGGCAATAATTGCGGTTCGCAGCAAGTGAAGCGAATGCGGCGAGCACGTCAATCTCGGCGAGGGCCAGTGCGGTCTGGCGGATGCGGCGCGCCTCGCTGGCGATGGCGGAGCGCAGCTCGGCAAACAGGCGCCTCTCGATCTCGACCATCTTCTCCTGTGCGTCGAGGACTTTGGCCTCGTACTCCTTCAGTTCCGGCGTAGTGAAGCGCTCGGCATTCATCAGCGTTTGTTTGCGCTCGTAATCGGCAGGCGCGAGGTGCAGGTTCGCCTTCGAGATTTCGAGGTAGTAACCGAAGACGCTGTTGAACTTCACTCTTAGCGAGCCGATGCCGGTGCGCTGACGCTCGCGCTGCTCGATTTGCGCGATGTACTGTTTGCTGTTGCGGCTGAGGTTGCGCAGTTCGTCGAGGCTGGAATCAACTCCGGAGCGGATTACGCCACCGTCAGCCAAGGTAAGCGGTGGCTCATCTTCGAGGGACGAGACAATTCGATCGCGCAGATCACTGAGCTCGTCGCATTGTCCAAGCAGCACCTGCAGGCGTTCGGCAGGGAAGTGGGACAGTGCGGTTCGCACAGCAGGGAGCTTCGCCAAGGAACTGGCCAGCGCCAGCAAGTCGCGCGGGTTGGCAGTCTCGAGTGTCACGCGGCTGAGCAACCGCTCCAGGTCGAGGATGCCGCCCATGAAGCGGCGCAGCTCCTCGCGACCGACGAGGGCCTTGACCAGGCCCTCGACAGCGTCGAGGCGATGGTTGATTTCGCTGAGATCGATCGACGGCCGGAGCATCCAGGCGCGCAGGAGACGTTTGCCCATCGGCGTGACGGTACAGTCGAGGCTGCGGAAGAGCGTGGCGCCTTCGCCTGCTCCAGCGAACAGCGCCTCGATCAGCTCGAGGTTTCGCACGGTAACGGCGTCCAGCACCAGGCAGTTCTGGCGATCGTAGAAGCCGATGCGGTCCACATGGTCGAGCGAACCGCGCTGCGTCGTGCGAATGTAGTGCAGAATGGCACCCGCGGCGGTTGCCGCTACGGAGCGGTTCGCCAGGCCAAACCCTTCCAGGGAAAGCACACCGAAGTGATTCTCGACCTGCGGGATGGCATAGTCGGGAGAGAAGACCCAATCCTCAAGCGGGGTCTCGGCCCAGCTCGTGTTTTCGAGCGACGCGATGCGCGGCGCCGCGCCCGCGGCCAGTGCATTCATCCGCGGCTGATCGAACAGCGGCAGCGACGACGCAAACAGTACTTCGCGCGGACGCAGTACCAGCAACTCCTCGCGAACACGACGATCGGCGTCGCTGCCCTGAAACTCAGTAGCCCGAAACTCTCCAGTCGAGAGGTCGAGTGCCGCGAAGCCCATGGCATTCTCGGAGCCAGCAACGCATGCGAGGAAGTTGTTCTCCTCCGAGCCGAGATAAGCATCGACCGAGGTGCCCGGCGTCAGCACACGCGTAACCTCGCGCTTCACCAGCTTCTTGGCCAGGCGGGGCTCCTCCATCTGTTCGCAGATGGCAACCTTGAATCCCTTGCGAATGAGCTTGGCGATATAGTTTTCAGCGGAGTGGTAAGGCACGCCGCACATGGGCACGGCGACGCCTTTTTCCTTGTTGCGCGAGGTGAGGGTGATTTGCAGCTCGCGCGAGGCGACCACGGCGTCCTCGAAGAACAGCTCGTAGAAGTCGCCGAGGCGGAAGAAAACGAGTGCGTTGGGATGTTCTTTCTTGACCGCGGCGTACTGCCGCATCAGAGGGGTGGACGGCTCATTCATGGCAGGGGCTGCGCGGATTATAGCAGTCGAAAAGAGGGCTTAATCGTGACCCCGTATCTCGCTGGCAGTATGCAGTATAGGGTCCTTCGACTGCGCTCCGCTCAGGATGACAACCTTAAGGTTGATGCGTTAATGGTTAAGTCCGGGCTGGCGCCGGTCTACTGGCTCTACTTGGCTACCTCGACCGCTTGTTCGATGTCCTGCACGATTTCCTCGACTACTTTGGCTGGGTCGGGGGAGTCGAGGATGGGCCGCCCGACAACAAGGTAGGTAGCACCGGCAGCGATGGCGTCGCTTGGGGTGAGGACTCGCGCCTGATCGCCAGACGCAGACCCGGCGGGACGAATCCCAGGAGTTACGATGGCAAGACCTTCGCCAAGCTCGCGCCGCAGCTCGTGGGCCTCCCGTGCCGAGGCAACCAGGCCTCCGCACCCGGCGTTACGAGCCAACGCTCCCAGCCGCAGCACTTGCGTCTGGATGTTGCCGGAAACGCCCAACTCCATTAAGTCAGAATTCGTCAGGCTGGTGAGCACAGTGACCGCTAGGATCATCGGCGGGACAGGGGACTGACTGGCCGCCTCGACCGCCGCCTTCAGCATCTTGCTGCCGCCGGAGGCATGGACGGTGACCATGCTAACCCCTAGCTCGGCGGCTGACTTAACCGCGCCGGCGACCGTATTCGGGATGTCGTGGAACTTGAGGTCGAGAAATACCCTCCGGCCGGAGGAGGCCAGGTCGCGCACGACCTGTGGCCCCTCAGCCGTGAAGAGCTGTTTCCCAACCTTGTAAGTGACTGCGGCCTCGCCGATGGTTTGGACGATTTGGCGGGCTTGAGAAGTGCCGGAAACATCGAGCGCCACAATGAGCCGATCCCGTGGTTGCAGCATCGGCTCCCAGTTTAATGCATTAGGGCAGGATTAACTTGCGGAACTTCAATCTCGGCTACGGTGGTCGTATCAACCACGTCCAGCCGGACGGGGTGAACCCCTGCGTCGCCGATATCCAGCATCTTAGCGGCACTGTAGGACAGGTCGATAACCCGGTTCCTTGCGATAGGACCGCGGTCGTTAATGCGTACAATCACCGTGCGATCTGTCTTAAGATCGGTAACCTTGACCCAGGAACCTAGGGGTAATGTCCGGTGCGCCGCCGTAAATTGGTACATGTCGTACGGCTCGCCGCTGGCTGTTTTCTTTTGCTGGAAGATTCGGCCGTACCACGAAGCCTTTCCGACCTGGAACTTGCGGGTCTTAATTGGGGGAATGGCTTCTTGAGTCTGTTTTGGGGTTACTTGTCGCGATTCCGGTGTGCTATTACCGGGTGCCGCGCCTAGCGCGGTGGTGAAAATAAGCACCGCCGCAACTTGGCTGAGTACTCGTAACATTAAACACCTCTCATCGTTTGAATCGGTCCTCCCAAGTACGAGTTATAACTCTATTGATGGGAAGGGGCTGGAGTCAACCCCTGAAGGTCGTACGAGTTACTAAATAGCTATTTATCAATAGCTCACAAGCATAAAATAAAGTCAGTCCGAGGTCTATGGCGTGCCGGGTACGGGCTTTTTGGCGCGGTTAGCCGGTCGGCATTTGTCAGCCAATTGGCAGGGTGAGTGGCCTTGAGTCCGCCAGGTGTGCTTAAGTATTGGCACCCACAATTGCGTTATGGGCTGGAGTGCTGATGGTGTCGTCGCCGACCATCCCTGGTGGGCGACGGATTAACAACGGCCCCTGGCGGCAGGTTCACTACTACTTTCCTTTTCGGAGAGAATAGGCGAGTCAGACGCGTGGTGTAGGCTCGAGGCGATTCTTTCGGGCGAAACAGGTAACGGCAGGCGGCGTTTGACGTCAACTCACACGGCAATCCGATCGTTCTTTCTCGACGGCCCGGCAGGACGTCTGGAAGCCCTACTGAATGTGGGCTCGCCTACTGCAACCCACTCCGGACTGGTTTGCCATCCGCACCCAATGTTTGGCGGGACAATGCACAACAAGGTCGTCTTCCACACCATGAAGGCATTGCATTCGTTTGGCTTTCCGGTTCTGCGTTTCAACTTCCGGGGGACGGGATTGAGCGCCGGGGAGCACGATGGACGGGACGAAGTCGGCGACGTTCAGGCTGCTTTGGCGTGGCTGAAGCTCGAATTTGGGCTACCTGTCGTCTTCGCTGGCTTTTCCTTCGGCACCGCCATTGGGCTGCGGGCTTGCTGTGCCGATGCCGACGTGCGTGCGCTGATCTCTCTGGGAACTCCTGTGGAAGCCGAGGGCCGCCTCTATTCCTTCGGGTTCCTGCGCGACTGCCCCAAGCCCAAGCTGTTCGTCAGTGGCGACCGAGATCACTTCGGCCCTCATGAGGCACTGGAACAGGTTGTCGCCACCGCCGCGGATCCCAAGGAACTGGTGTTCATTCCTGGCGATCACTTTTTTGAGGGGCACCTACCCGAAATGCGTCAGACGGTAGAGAGCTGGCTGTATGAACAAGGCTTCTAGGCTATTGGACTCACGCTGTTTACTCTTCATATTTGCTTACAAGTAAAAGCTGAGAGCTGAGTGCAGGCGGCATATAATCTCTCCAAATGCCCCACTCGTCTTTGCCGCCCAAGAACGTCGGGACGGAAGCCGTTCTGCGCGAAATGCGCGATCGCGCGCGGGAGATGTTCGATCACGCACTGCGGGAGTGCAGCATTCCGCGGGCCTTCTCGCGCCAAGTGCTGTATGACGGCGAACATCTCCGTATCGGCAGAGACTTATACGACATCGGATCCTTCGAGCGCATCCTGGTGGTTTCCATCGGCAAGGCCGGCCACACCATGGCGGACGCGTTCAGCAACATCCTGGGCACAGGGCTGACCGGGGTCATAGCCTGTCCGAATACGCCACCGGCTCAACTTTTCGGCTTTCGCTATTTCATCGGCGGCCATCCATTGCCGAATGAGGAGTCGCTACGTGCAGGCGAGGCCATTTTGCGGCTGGTGGCTGGATCCACACCGCGCACCTTGGCGGTGTTCCTCATCAGCGGAGGAGCTTCGGCTATCGCGGAGAAACCAATCAGCGTGGACGTCTCCCTGGGCGATGTTATCGAGACCTACAAGGCGTTGGTGCATTCGGGAGCGCCCATCGCCGAGATTAATGCCGTGCGCAAGCATCTTTCCGCCTTGAAGGGTGGGCGACTGGCGCGCTCCGCCGGGCTAGCACGTCAGGTGTCGGTCCTTGTTTCTGATGTGCCGGAGAACTCGCTCGATGCGTTGGCGTCGGGCCCCACAATGCCGGACACAACCACGGTTGCTGACTGTTACGCCATTGCTGAACGCTACAATTTGCTGCAGCGATTTCCTGACAGCGTGCGTGTTTTGTTTGAACGTCACCAGTTGGGGGAGACCCCGAAGCCGGGCGATGCTGCGTTTGAGCATTCGCGCTATACCACGGTGCTGTCGAATGCGACTGCGACCAATTCGGCGCTGGAGAGGGCACTGGAAGACGGCTTTGCAGTCGAAATTGACAATACTTGCGATGATTGGGACTACCAGCGGGCAGCCGATTATTTGCTGGGGCGGTTGCGCGGTCTGCGGCAGAACAGTTCGCGTGCCTGTGTTATCTCGGGCGGAGAGGTCACGGTGCAGGTGAGAGCAAACTCGGGCACCGGCGGGCGCAACCAGCAATTTGCATTGCATTGCGCACAGCAGATCGCGGGTGAGCAAATGACCGTGCTAAGCGCGGGCACCGACGGCGTCGATGGCAACAGCCCTGCTGCCGGTGCCGTAGTAGATGGAACGACCGTGGAACGCGCGCAGGAGCGTGGCTCCGACGTAGTTGTAGCTCTGGCGGAGTTCAACGCTTATCCGCTGCTGGATGCCATAGGCGATACAGTCGTCACCGGACCCACAGGTAACAATGTTCGCGATCTGAGAATCCTACTGGCGTATTGAACTGAATCCCAAAACAAAAAACCTTCAGCGGCTATAGTTAGTCAGTCCATCGGCGTTGGCGGTGTGTTGCGTCGTGGCAGTGTCTCCGGCATCTCGGAGACGTTCCACGCCCAGGCCGCAAGGAAAGCCGCTCCCTCATTGATCTGGTCGGGAATCACCTTGTCAAATGTGTCCGTCTGGCTATGGTGCGCTGCGCCATATCCCGCCGGAAGCTGAATGCAGAAATAGGCGGGCACACCTCTATTGAGGAACGGCACATGGTCTGATGCCCCAAAATAGCGGGTGCTGATCGGTTGAAGGTCGAACACCTCCTGTAGCGGTTGATAGATCTCCTGCAATAGCGGCGCGGTCTCCCACAGGTTGTCGAGCGAGATGCTGAATACTCTTCCGGTGCCGGTGTCATGCACCAGAATGGCATCCATCTTGGGGATTTCGGCGGCATGATTCTTGAGGAACGTTTCAGCTCCGATGCCGCCCTGCTCTTCGCCGGTGAACAAGATGAAGGTAATAGTGCGCTTTGGCTTCCAGTTCAGTGTCTTCAGAGTGCGGGCGGCTTCGAGGGCGGCCATGGCGCCGGCGCCGTTATCGAGCGCGCCCTGCCCCAAGTCCCACGAGTCCAGATGTCCACCGATGATGACCCGCTCCTCAGGATGCTCGCTCCCCTTGATCTCGGCTACCGTGATTGATGCGGGCACGGGTTTATCGCTGAAGGTTTCCGGCAGGTTGGCCTTCATCGTTACCGGACCGCTCTGCAACAGCCGATACAGAAGGTCGTAATCTTCATGGGTGAGGAAGGCCATCGGGGCCTCGCTCGGCGAATAATTGCGAAAGCCGCCGCTCATGGTGAAGAGGCTATCCACTTTGCCACTGTCCATCAGGGTTAGGGCGGGCTGCTCGGCAGCGACCTGCCGGATCATCTGAAGTCGAGCACGCGATCCGCCTTGTACATCAGGCACTCCGCGGGGGGGCGAAATGACGGCGTCGTAGGCATTCTCCGGGTTGGGATCTCGCTTGGACATGTCAATCGGCTTACGCATCATTATGATGGCGCCTTTGAGCTTGCCTTTGTACTGCTCCAGGTCGGAAGCACTCTTGATGTCCAGAAGCACGACATTACCGGAGATTTCGCCGTCCGTCGCCTTGCTCCAGCCAAAGGCGTGAATTCCAATTCGCCGCTGAATTGGACTCGTAATCTCCGCCGTCTCCACACCGCGAGTCCAGGCATGGGCGATCTCTGCCGTCTCGAGGTGAGCATCGACGCTGTAGTCATGAAAGCGCTTGAGCGTCCAGTCGCTGGCGGCCTGCATTTGGGGAGAACCGGTGAGCCGTGGGCCGATCTGCGTTGTCAGATATTCCAGGTTCTTCACCAGTTCGGAGTGGGCTTTCACTTCGTCGGCGATCTTCTGGTCAGCCTGCTCCATAGCTTTGCGATAGGCCACCCGTTGTTCAGCGGTCCGTTGTGGAGCAGCTTGCGGGGTTTCTTGTTGGGACGATTCTGGATACTGCGCGAGCAATAAGCTGCTGAATAGGACTGCGACAACGGGCGCCAGCAAAGGGCGGATGCGACTCATTTCACCTTCCTCATAAAAAATGGCAAAGAAAGCCATCATAGCGGCTGGCGGATGGATTGTGCCAATTCTCCCAAATTTGGCCATCGCGTTAATTTGGCGCGGAGACTTCGGGATTCGATTGCGAGCTGTGGAAATTGAGTTGTACACTGTTGTGGCAGCCCTCATGGAACTGTTGCTAAATCTGATTTGGCTAACCATCGCCGCGGGCGGTCTGTTGGCGTTTATGCGAAGCCGGAGCCGGTCCGCGCGGATGGCCCACGTTCCGTACTCCCAGGCGCTGATTGCTCTTGCCTGCGTAGTAGTGTTGCTTTTCCCAGTTATTTCTGCGAGCGACGATCTCCATCCTGCACAGGAGGTTGTTGAGGACGCCTCCAAGAAACTGCAACTGGCTATTGCCCCTTTGCACCTGCAGCGGACAAGCCCTTCATCGTGCCTGTCGGCGGTAATGGTTGCGATTGGCCTTACGTTCGCGCTCATTGTTTTGCGGCCAGTGCGCTCTCCGGTACCGCCGGCCCAAATGCTTGATGGCGCAATCGTCGCGTCCGCCGGTCGTGCTCCTCCCCTCTCCCGCTGAAACTGAATTCTGCGCACAAGCGCGCAAGACGAATAAAGCATCTTCATACGTTCCTTATTGCAGGTCTGGTAGTGATTCCATAGCGGAGAATCCCGCTCGTTCCAGTCTGCTTAGACTGGTCCGTAGGAGAGTTACTGGGGATGAAAGACCGCATTAATCAGCGCAAGCGAGCGCTGGCGCGCGCCAGTGCTTTGTTCCCGGTGCTGCTTGCCCTTGTACTGCTCCCAGGATGTTCGAAAACCAAGGCCGAGCCTGCGGCTGGCAAAGTCGTGGAGACGAATACCGACCCGA
>JBKQKT010000042.1:0-11316 GCA_052147365.1 Candidatus Korobacteraceae bacterium
TAAAACTCCGGCTTCCAGATGGGATACGACCAGCCGGAAGTTCCGACGTAGAGCGGAAGGTTGCTTTCAGTCTCAAGTGCCCTGTTGTTCATGCGCCATTATCGCTCCTATGGATTAACGCATTGCCGGATGTTTAGAGCGATATCGGCCATTTGCCACGACTGGCGCGGCCACATGTTTTCCGTTGTACTCGTATATCCAGCAGTTAAGAGCACGGCCGGTCGAAAGCCTCACCGGACAGCGCCTGCGTATGAAGAGACTCTTACGTGAAGCAGAGGGATGAAACCCTTCATACTCGTCAAGCTCATCCAAGACGGCCGAATTATTCGGCAAACGAAAAACGGTGCCGAAAATTCTCTTGTCTGATGTGAAGTCGAGTACCGCTCCGGGATAGTCGCCCAAGTCATAAAGCACTCCACTGACCGTTCCTTTTCCAACGGGTCGAAGCTTCGAAACGGCGGTGGCGATTTCGGCCGGCGCGTGTTCGGGTAGCAGAGTGCCGTAGGAAAACAAGTAGTCGCTCATAACCATTCGATTAGGCCAGCCTCAGGTACGGTCCAGCTTTTCAAGAAAACGCGATAGCTGCTCAAAACCATTGCTTTTGTCGTTGATGTAACGGAGGACTTCCGCATGGCCCTTCAAAGATCTCAGATAGTAATCAAACAACTTGAGCACATCACGTCGGGCGAGCTGCTTTGTCTCCGCCAAAAATGAAACCAATTCGAAAAAATTCAAATAGTCCGTAAACGTAGCCGGTGCGTCCCTAACCAACTTCTGCAAATACTCCTGGCTGTAGGAAGAGAGTTCGCAGTCAAGCTTATCCCGGGTCTCTTTGTATAATGTGCCCTCGAAGAACTTCTCGTAAAGTTGAACTGCCCACTTGGCTCGTTCTCGTCGCGAGTTCGTGTAGTACGTCCACACCGCGAAGAGTGCCGCGAGGGCAGCCACGATGTAAGAAGCAGTTTGTGCCGCGTCCTTCCAACCCGCGAGTTCTTGCGCGATCGTCATTCTGATTTCCTGCGTAAAGTCTAAGCCAGCTGACCGCAACGAACCAAACTTTCGTGCGTGCTGAGGCAGAAAGCTTCGTCGCATAAAACTTCAGGAAGTTCTTGGACGCGACGTCTTTGGGATAAAACTCCGGCTTCCAGATGGGATACGACCAGCCGGAAGTTCCGACGTAGAGCGGAATCGACGGCTCAGCGGAGTCCGCTCGCGTCTCGTCAGATGTGGGTTCTTTCGCCACGGCTCCCTAGAATACCTCACGCCCCGCCGGCTGCTCTTCCATCAATCAGGCTCCCAAAAAGCCCACAACCGGACAGCTTGTTCGCTAACAACACCTGAGTCCACACACTCGGCGACGCTCAACGCCTATGGGCGGGTTTTCCGCGACTTGGCGCGTTATCGCGTGGCACGCAACCTGCTATCAGCATCCTGACGCATCCGCATGATGACCGGCGTCGGTCTGCTCGCCAGCGTGCTGCCCGCGCTGCGCGCCACACGTGTGGATCCGATGCACACGCTGAGGGAGACTAGAACCAGTCTCATAAACATTCTAAGGGCTGGAAATGGTGCATTCTGAAGGTGGCCTGTGGGACTTCACATGCACGATGGCAGTACGTTGGTAGTTGATCGGCTGTCCTCGCCGGTTGTGCAGAAGCACGACGACGCCCGCTAGGCTGTAAGGATTGTGATGAAGCCCTTGATCTTTGCTCTGTGTGTACTGCTTCCGTTTGGCGCTCTGAGCGGGCAGCACACTGGCTGGCAACCATCTCCGGGTCATACGCAAGTGCCAATATGGCCGGGAGCTGTGCCTGATCCGCAACCTGTCGCGGGGCCAGAGGTCGCCAAGACGACGGGAAAGGAGTTCCTGGTTGCCGGCAGAGCGGCGGTAGGGGTGAGCAACGTATCGCGACCTACGATGACGGTCTATTCGCCACAAGAAAAGAATACGGGCGCGGCGGTCGTTGTCTTCCCTGGTGGGGGCTATCTGGATCTGGCCATCGATCTGGAAGGGACAGAGGTATGCGACTGGCTAACCGCTAAGGGGATCACGTGTGTGCTGCTGAAGTACCGCGTGCCGGGTGAGCCGGGGTATCCGAAGCCCGCGCCGTATCCGAAATCAGGACCCTATCCGGAATCACCGATGGCGTTGGAAGATGCGCAGAGGACGGTGGGGTTGGTGCGCTTGCACGCGGCGGAGTGGCACATCGACCCACACAAGATTGGTGTGCTTGGGTTTTCGTCAGGCGGGCATCTGTCGGCAGCGATCAGCACGCACTTTGATAAGCGTTTGTACCCGGCTGTAGATGCCGCCGACAAAGAGAGCTGCCGCCCGGATTTTGCGGTGGCTATTTATCCGGGGCATCTGTCGCTTTCCGCGGCGGAGTGGGATGCAAGGCAAGGCGCCAAAAAGTTTGGGATTCATTATCCAGCGACTGCCGATAGACATTTGGGGTTGAATCCTGATCTTCCTGTCACCCATCAGACTCCGCCTACTTTTTTGCTGCAGGCAGAGGATGACCACGCGGACAATGTAAACGACTCGCTGGCGTACTACATTGCGCTGAAGAAGGCTGGGGTTCCCGTGGAGATGCATTTGTACGCTCAGGGCGGCCACGCGTTCGGGCTGCGGCGCACCAAGTTTCCGATAACCGGATGGCCTCAGTTGGTGGAGACGTGGCTGGGGACCCTGGGGATGATTCCGGAGTAGGTGCTCTGGGGCATACGACGAAGCGGGCCTGAGCTCACAGTGACGGGTGGGAAGACATCTTGCGTTTCTTAGCCAACGCCCTTCGGCTGCTTTTGTCTTGCCGCCCCACCCTTAGTGCTCTGCGGTTCTATTGATGCCCCACCCTTTGCTTCACGCCGAATGCGGCCGGTTGTCGCAGCCGCTCCATCATTGACGCTGGCGGCTCTTTGTGTTGCCCCACCCTTAGCGCTGACTGCTGCCCCACCCTGAAACTGTTGCAGCGCTTCCACCTTCGGCAGCTTCTGCTTCACCTTCAACACCGGCTCGAAGAGATCTCCGAACTTGGTCGCCCGTTCCAGTACCTGATCCGACTCGAATACGAGCAGCTTCGGATCGCCTTTCTTCAGGCAGCCCTCAACCTCTTCCCACTTCAGCGGGGTTGAAACTGTCGGTCGTTCTCTGGCCCGCAGTGAATACACGCAAATCGTTGTCTTGTGATCGTCATTCTGGCTCCAGTCCACAAATACCTTGCCGACGCGCAATGCCTTCTTCATGTCGGAGACAACCAGCTTCGGATTCTGACGCTCCAGCAGCCTTGCCAGCTCATGCGCGAACGGCTTGGTGTCGTCATAGGTAACCGCAGTGTTGAGCGGAACATAAACCTGCATTCCCTTCGAGCCGGAGGTCTTCGGGAAGCACTTGAGTCTAAGCCTGTCGAAGATATCGCGTACCCATATGCCAACTTGGCAGCATTGCACGATGTTGGCGGGCGGTCCGGGGTCGAGATCGAAGACGAGGAACGTTGGACGCAGGATGTCCTTGCCAAGGGAGAGGCTGGTATGGAGTTCAAGATCGGCAAGGTTGGCTGCCCACACCAGTGTCGGCAAGTCTTCCGCCATGCAGTAGTTCATCCACTTGTTGTTCCCAGCGCTCCAGACGCGAGCCGTTTGTACCCACTCAGGACGATGCTCGGGGCAATTCTTCTCGTAAAAGAATTGGCCGCTGACACCGTTGGGATAGCGCTTCATCGTGAGCGCCCTTCCCCGCAGGTGAGGCAGCAGCACGGGGGCAATGCGGACGAAGTAGTCAATCACCTGCCCCTTGGTGAAACCGGCGTCGGGATATAGCACCTTGTCGAGATTCGACAGCTTCAGGTGCCTGCCTTCGATGTCAACGGTTACGTCTTTGCCCATGGTCGTCTTTCCGCAGGTAGGAATGATGCAGGTTCAGCAACCAAGTATGCAAGTCGAAGATTCCTCTACGCTCCTGCATCTTTTCCTCTACCGGCAACAACGCGTAAGCGCCCCATCGCCATCCAATGTTAACTATGGCGACTGAAAAGGCATTGCCGGTCAGTTCCTCCCACCCCCCAGAGTTTCCTCCAGAGCAGCGTGCCCTGTTCTGTGAAGTGCTGGAGCATCTGAATCGCGTCAGGGTACCTTACGTTGTCTCCGGCGCCTTTGCTCTGCAAAAACATACTGGAATCTGGCGCGATACCAAGGACCTCGACCTGTTTCTCTCAGCGGACGTCGTACCTGATGCCCTATACCATCTCCGGGAAGAAGGATTCGAGACGGAAATCTGCGATCCGGTATGGCTGGCTAAGGCACATCGCGACGGATACTACGTTGACCTTATCACCGGCATGAGCAATGGCAGCATGGCCGTTGACCGCTCCTGGATTGAACGCGGCTTTGACTCTGTTGTCCTGGGAGTACCGACAAGAGTGTTGGCAGCGGAGGAGTTGATCGCCTCCAAGCTATTCGTGGATTTTAGGGAACGCTTTGACGGTGCTGATGTCGTACATGTTATCTATGGGACTCAAGGCCATCTCGATTGGGAACGGTTACGCCAGTTAGCAGGTGAGCATTGGCAGATGCTGCTCTGGGAGTTGGTCCTGTTTCATTATGTCTATCCCACGAAGACGGAGTACGTACCGCTGTGGGTGTGGGATGACCTGCTCTCACGGTTCCGCCGTGATCTGGACATACACTCGGCTGAGCCTGCATTCAGGGGTACTCTGATCGACGAGAGGATGTTTGCTATTGACGTGGATGAGTGGGGCATGGAGAACCCCCTGCTGCAATACCGTCGTAAACGGGAACCCAAGATCACTGAAGCTTGAGACATGAAGTTAGCTTAGGAACAAGGATGAGAATTGCAGCCGTTGGCGATCTGCACTTTAGTCCGAAGAGTTACGAGCACTTGCGTGATCAGCTAAGCCATGTCCGCGAGGAAGCCGATCTGTTGGTGTTGGCTGGAGATCTCACTAACTTTGGCCGTCCGGCGGAGATGACAGCGCTGATGAACGCTCTAGTCCGGCTGCGGCTGCCTATAGTAGCAGTGCTGGGTAATCACGACTACGAGAGCGGAGAGCACGCAGAGCTCATGAACATCATGACCGCCGAGGGCATCAAGGTGCTTGACGGAACAGCATATGAGCGCGACGGAGTAGGCTTTGCCGGCACCAAGGGATTCCCCGGCGGCTTTGGACGGGGTGCCCTCACCGCTTTCGGCGAGCCTGAGGTCAAGGCATTTGTGCAGGCAGCGATTGATGAAGCGCTGAAACTGGAGCGGGCGCTGTCGCAGTTGGGAACGCCCAAGCGCATCGTCGTGCTGCACTACTCACCTATCAGCGAGACGGTCAAAGGCGAGCCGCCCGAAATCTATCCCTACCTTGGCAGTTCGCGACTAGCCGAAGTCGTGGACCGCCATGGCGCCGATCTAGTTTTGCACGGGCACGCCCATAGTGGCAGCGCCGAAGGCAAAACAACCGCGGGCTGTCCAGTGTACAACGTGGCGCTGGGGATACTTCAGGCTCGGGGAAAACCGTACCGCGTGTTTGAGGTCTGACAGACTCCCATCTCGCCCGCCCCCAGACCTTCCCGAAATAGAACGCCGACGATTCGAGGATGTACTACCTTTGGGTAATGTGTAGCTTTTACATGTCAATAGCCGGACGGTGCTATATGACACATCAGCTATAAGAAAATAAACCGGATAGCGGCATCAAGCGGCGGTGTACGGAAGTCGCAGGAATGTGCTATAATGAAAGTAGAAAGAGCGAAAAAGAGAAGATCCTGCGATACAGGCGCCCGGCCATTGGCTGGGTTTTCGTGTTTTTGGGCGAAATCTGCCGCGCTGGCGCGCCTCATGGTTGCTTCCCTTCGTTTGACTTACTCGTCTGTCCCTCGTAACTTGTTAATCTGCATTAATTTAGATGTTGTGCTGGGAGGCGCGATGAAGCGCTGGTTTGCCAAACTAATCTGCCTGCTGTTGCTCGCGGCGGCCCTGCCGTTGGCGGCGCAGGACTTGTCGTCGTACGAGAAGCGGATCGCGGTGAAGACACTGCCCAACGGTCTGACGGTCGTGCTGTGGCGGCGGCCTGAGGCGCCAGTGTTTTCGTTCTTCACGCTGGTGGACGCCGGTTCCGCCCAGGACCCGCGCAACGAAACCGGGCTGGCGCACATGATGGAACACATGGCGTTCAAGGGCACGCCCGACATCGGTACCACCGACTATGCGGCGGAGAAAGTCGCGCTGGAGAAAGTCGAGCAGACCTACGCCGTCTACGAGGCCGAGCGCATCAAGCGCGTGGGACAGGATCCGCAGAAACTGGCGCAGCTCAAGCAGGCATGGCAGGACGCGATCAAAGAAGCTGACAAGTACGTCATCAAGAACCAGTTCGGCGAGATCGTTGAAAGCCACGGCGGCGTTGGCGTGAATGCGTTCACCAACTACGACGAAACCGCCTACATGTATTCCCTGCCGTCCAATGAGATTGAGCTCTGGGCAGCGCTGGAATCGGACCGCATGCTGCATCCGGTAATGCGCGAGTTCTACAAGGAGCGCAGCGTGGTAATGGAAGAGCGCCGCATGCGCACCGACAGCAGCCCCACCGGGCGGCTATTCGAGCAGTTTCTGGGGACGGCGTTCATGGCCAACCCCTATCATCGGCCGACCATCGGCTATGCGTCGGACCTGCTGAGCTTCTCGGCGACCGACGCGGCAAACTTTTTCAAGCGCTATTACCTGCCCAGCAACATGGTGATCGGCCTGGTCGGTGATCTCGATCCCGATAAGGTTTTTCCGATCATCGAGCGTTACTTTGGGCAGCTCCCGACGTCGCCCAAGCCCATGGAGCTGTACACAGACGAGCCTCCGCAGAACTCGGTACGTCAAGTTACCTTGCAGGACCCATCGCAGCCGATCTACCTCGAAGGCTACCACCGTCCGAGTTATCTCGCGCCCGACGATGTGGTGTACGACGCTATCAGCGACATCCTGTCCAACGGCCGCACCTCGAGGCTGTACCGTTCGCTGGTGCGCGACAAGAAGATCGCCGCGGCTGCGGCTGGCGTCACTGGATTTCCTGGGATCAAGTACAGCCACCTGTTCGCGTTCTACGCGGTTCCCCTGCCCGGCCACACCAATCAGGAGATGCAGAAGGCCTTTCACGAAGAGATTGACAAATTGAAAACGCAGGACGTGACCGACGAGGAGCTACAGATGTTCAAGACCCGCACCAAGGCCGACCTGATACGCGGATTGGCCAGCAACGAGGGGCTGGCGGAGGAGCTTGCGATTTACCAGACGCGGTATGGCGACTGGCGTGAACTCTTCCGCTACCTCGACCGCGTGGACAAGGTGAGCAAGGCGGACATCCGCCGCGTGTCGAGCCAGGTCTTCGCGGAGAACAATCGCACCATCGGCGTGATTCAAACTCAAAGCGCGAGCAGCCAGCCGGGCGCTCCTGCGAGCAAAGGAGCGGAACAGCAATGAGCGTGCGCACGAAAACGAATTCGGGTAGTGCGGCGTTTCAGCGCCGCTTCCACATTGGCGATAGTGACTTGTCACCTCAGGCGAACAAGTCGGCTCACCGCTGGCGGGGCAACCGCGATTTGGATCAGGGCACGACATCAGTCGTGCCGTATCACAGTGAGAGAAACCCGGCTTTAGCCGCTGCGGGACCTCGCCCCAGCTGCGAAAAGCGAATGCCCTCAGGGGCTGAAGCCCGCTTGTTAAAATCTCGAACGGCACGACTGAAGTCGTGCCCTGACACAAAGCTCAATACTCGCTTCATGCAACTCTTTTGTCTTGTCCTTCTACTGGCTATTTTCGCCCCCGCCCAAATCACGCCCTGGAACAAAATCCAGGCCCCGCCGCTGCCGGCGTTCACGCCGCAACAGCCAACGCGCGTGCAGTTGCCGAACGGCATGGTGATCTTCCTGCAGCCGGACCATGAGCTGCCGCTTATCGAGGCGACCGCGGAAATTCGTGGCGGCTCGGTGTACGCGCCGGCGAACAAGACCGGACTGGTCGGCCTTTACGGCGAAGTCTGGCGCACGGGCGGCACGAAAACCAAGACCGGCGACCAGATGGATGACTTCCTGGAGGCACGTGCGGCCAAGATCGAAACCGCGGGCCAATCGGAATCGACCACGATCTCGCTCGATTGCCTCAAGGGCGACTTCGATGCGGTCTTCGAGATGTTCCTCGATCTGCTGCATAATCCCGAGTTCCGCGCCGACAAGCTGGAGCTGGCACAGGACCAGATGTACACCAGCATTGCCCGTCGCAACGACAGCGTCGACTCGATCGTGCATCGCGAGAGCCGCATTGTCGCGTACGGCAAGGACAATCCCTATGCCCGAGTTTCAGAGTTCGCCACCGTAGCTGCGGTCACGCGCGAAGACCTGTTGAAGTGGCACCAGCAGTATGTGCATCCCAACAACATCATCTTCGGCATTACCGGCGACTTCGATCTCAAGGCGATGCAGGCCAGGCTGGAGCAGGCGTTCGGCGCATGGCAGAAGGGCCCGGAGGCGAAGCCGCCTGACATCAAGTTCACCGAGCCCAAGCCAGGGACGTACTTCATCCGCAAGACCGACGTGAACCAGGCCACGATTGCCATGCTCGATCTCGGCATCGAGCGCAGCAATCCCGACTATTTCGCGGTCACCGTGATGAACGAAGCTTTCGGCGGCGGATTTTCCTCGCGGCTGTTTAACAACATCCGCTCCAAGCAGGGCCTGGCCTACAATGTGGGAGGCGGCGTCGGCTACGCGTGGGACCGCCCCGGAATGACCAACATCGAGATGCAAACCAAGAGCGCCACCACGGTGGAGGGCATCGAGGCACTGGACAAGGAAATTGACGACCTGCAGAAGAGCCCGTTTACGCCCGAGGAGCTGAAGCGCGCCAAGGACAGCATTCTGAACTCGTTCATCTTCCAGTTCGACACGCCGGAGAAGGTGCTGCACGAGAAGATGGCGTATGAGTTCTATCACTATCCGCTGGATTTTCTGGAGCGCTATCGGACTGAGGTGGAAAAGGTCACGGCCGACGATGTCACGCGCGTGGCGCGCAAATACGTCCACAAAGAGCGCCTGGCCGTTCTGGTGCTGGGCAACGACGCGGAGTTCGGCAAACCGCTCAGCTCGCTGGGCCCAGTGCAAAACCTTGACATCACGATCCCGCCGCCGCCGGCGAGCTTAATGCAGCAGGGGCCGGGCGGGGAATAGGATTGAACAGGAATCTGGAAGTTAAACCAATCCGATCAGAGAACGATTACGAGCAGGCGTGGCGACGTGTGGAAGAGCTTTGGGCCTCTCCGTGCTGCAGCCCGGAGCGTGACGAGCTGCGGGCTTTAGAGTCATTGATTGAATCCTACGAAGAAGAGCATTATCCGATCGACACGGCCAACGTCCGCAGGCGGCGTCGATGCGGCGCGGAGTGTTAATGGAGCATTCGGCAGAGCGTTTACGTCGCGATCCCGCCGCCGCCGGCGAGCTTGATGCAGCAGGGGCCGGGAGGGCCGTAGAATCAGGCTTCGTTTTCACCTATGCGGCTAGCTAAAGACCGGTCCTTCGTGAACGAGGGGCCAGCTTTTGCTCATTGACTCACATCGAAACTTTTACACGCGCTTGTGTTCATCCATGCAGTAGCGGAAATTTTGCATCGGGCGTAGGATTCCCATCCGGGCAAGACTGAGCTGGATGGGAGGGAGGAAGAAGATGCGATTTATCCCACGATTTCGTTCTGTACTGGTGATTGTCACGGTTGTGGCCGCGTCGGTCGCGGGCTTTGCCCAGGTCGGGATTGGCATAACCGTCGGCTTCGGACCGCCGGCTCTGCCGGTTTATGTGCAGCCTCTTTGTCCCGCTCCAGGCTGGATCTGGACGCCGGGTTACTGGGCCTGGGATCCCGGCTTTGGAGATTACTACTGGGTGCCGGGCACGTGGGTGCTCGCCCCTCAAGTGGGATTCCTTTGGACGCCTCCCTATTGGGGCTGGAACGGTATCGCGTTCGCTTTCTACCCGGGCTATTGGGGGCCAACCGTCGGGTTCTATGGCGGAATCAATTACGGCTTTGGCTATTTTGGAACCGGTTATGCGGGCGGCTACTGGAACCATGGCCAGTTCTATTACAACCGCACGGTGAACAACATCAATGTCACCAACATTCACAATGTTTACAACACCACGGTTGTTAACAACACAACCGTGAACCGTGTCAGTTACAACGGCGGCGCAGGTGGGACCACGGCGCGTCCGACTGCGCAAGAGGAAGCGGCTGTCCGCCAGCAGCATATTCCACCGGTGGCGGCACAGACTGAACACGTACAGACAGCCCGCGCCAATCCGGAGTTGCGAGCTTCCGTGAACCAGGGCAAGCCAGCGATTGCGGCCACTGACCGGCCGGGATCATTCAAAGGCGGCGGTGTTGTTGCTGCCGAACAAGCCGGCGCTCCGTATCATCCTCCTGCCAACCGCGAGGCAACGCCGGCTGCGCGGCCGGAAAATGCCATGCCTGCAGCTCCAGCTCACGCCAAGGACGTGCAGCCGCATCCGCAACCCGCGCCTCCCTACACCGGCAATGCCAAGGCTGACCAGCAGTACCAACAGCAGCAACAGAAGCTCTACAACCAGCAGGAGCAAGAGCACCAAAAGCTTGCGCAGCAGCAAGAGGCAGAACACCAGCGGGCAATGCAACAGCAGGCCAACCAGGCGCAAACGCAACAGATGGAGCAAAGGCATCAGCAGCAAACGCAGCAGATGGAACAGCAACATTACCAGCAGCAGCAGCAACTGATGCGCCAGGCTCCGCCACCGCCGCAGCAACACGGCGGATCCAGGCCTACGAAGTGAGACGATGCAGGTTTAGCTACATGCCCCGCCTAAGCTAGTCGTGGTGGGATGGGGCGGGTGATACAGCACGTCACATAAGGCTGTGATCAGGGGTGTAGAATCCCCACCCAGGTAGAACTAGCTTGGAGCCTGCCCTGAGCGCAGTCGAAGGGTGGGGCGCCAGGGGCTATTGCTTGCCAACAATTCGGCGCACATCCTTGAGCAGAACGAACAGGTGCATGGGATCAGTAGGAGAGGGAACAAAGTCGAACTTCTGGTAGAAGTTTCGAGCCTCTTCGTCTTTGGCATGAACCGCAAAGGCTCGGATTCCGGCAATGTCGGCAGCTTGCAGCGTGCGCTGCATGGCATCGCGCAACAGCGCTTTGCCGATACCCTGCCCATGCCAACGGCGGTCTACGGCCAGACGCGCGAGCAGCATAATCGGTACTGGATGGCGTGCTAGTCCCTTGGTCAACCGCGCGGGCGCTTCCTGCTGCG
>JBKQKT010000043.1:0-3279 GCA_052147365.1 Candidatus Korobacteraceae bacterium
GGCGGATTTGTTCTTTGATCTCCGTTGGGTCATTCGAAGAGTATCCAATCGATATGTGCTTTGGATGCCCCCACCACGCCTCATAAAGGGCAAGGACCTCGGGAGAGGCTCCGGCGGCTCTGTGTTGCAGTTGTTGTGGGCCACCGGGACCATGCCCCGAGCACCCGTGCGTCACGAGAAGGAGAAAGAGGAGTCCAGTGCTTGCTCGAATAAACATGCGTTCAATTACTTAGAAGCGCTTCGCGACGTTCCGGTTGTCGGTTCCGAAGCGTGGTCCTCCCTGCCATCCGAGCAGCCGCAGCCGGCATTTTGGCATCGTATTAGGTGTCGCCGACAAGAATCTCTGCGCTCGAAGAATTCCTTTTGCAGGCGCGATGGAGCGTTAGAGCGTGCTCAATGGCCGTGTTTACAATGCGAGATCGCTGCAAGCCCGGATCGTGTCGGGCAGCGTCGTCCTGCTCTCGGGTTCAGGCCTGACCACCGCGATTAATCTGGCATACAACGTCGTCGTTGCGCAGTTCCTCGGCCCGCAAGGTTTTGGGCACGCGACCGTTGTCTACACGCTCCTTACCGTGCTGTCTGCGGTGACGCTCTCCTTTCAAATCATTTCCACGAAGCTTGTTGCACAGCAGAGTTCGCCTGAAGAAATGGGGGCGGTTTACCGCGGGTTTCATCGGACTGCGTGGGCCTGCGGACTGCTTATTGGACTCATCCTCCTTCTTTTCCAGCAATCGATTTCAGACTACCTCAATCTTCCCGACTCGGGTCTCGTTGCTCTACTCGCAATCGGCGCGGCATTTTATGTTCCATTGGGAAGCCGCCGGGGATACATCCAAGGCACATATGGCTTCCGCCGTCTCGCGAGCAATCTCGTGCTTGAAGGAGCCGTTCGGTTGGGAGGTTCGTTCCTCCTCGTCTACACAGGATTTGGAGTACGTGGAGTGATTGCGGCAAATGCGGCAGCGATTGCTGTAGCGTATTTCGCCGCAATGCCGAAACTGGTTGGCCGGATTCCAAACCCACTGAATGCCGGCTATTCAATTCGCGAAACATGCCAGGCGCTGGTTTTCTTTTCCGGCCAGGTTTTGATCAACAATTGCGATATCGTTTTGGTGAAGCACTTCTTCCCAGCGCGCATGGCGGGGCTGTATGCGGCAGTGGCTATGGTCGGGCGCGTCATTGTCGCCTTCTCATCCGCGGTAGTCAATACCACGTTTCCACTGGTTGCGGGAACTCGCGAGGAGGAACGGAAGGATCTTAAAGTCATTGCGACGTCGCTCTTGCTGGTTTTCGGAAGCGGATCGCTGCTGGCGTTCAGTCTCTGCGTTACTCCAGCATGGATCTGGACGCGCTTGTTTGGATCGGGATTCCACCTTACCGGGGAATACAGCCTGCCATCCCTTCTTGCTCTCTATGCATTGGCGACAGTCGTCTATTCGCTGAGCGTGGTGATCATCACATTTGAGATGTCGTACAAGATTGCGAACACAAGTTGGGTCCAATTGGCATTCAGCGGGCTGCTCATAGCAGGTATATGCAGGTTCCATTCGTCGTTGCATCAAGTCATCCTGGTCCAGCTTTACTTGATGGCCGCTCTCTTTGTCTTTGTTGCAATTCCGTTCCTTATCGATTCGTTAACCAATCCCAAGGATCTACTCAACGTTGCGACTGGATGGCCGATCAGGCTGGTGCGTCGCGTGTCTGAGAATGAAGTCATAGCTGAGTTTCTGAAGAGCGACTTTCATAACCCGGCATTCAAAGACTATCAGGCGACGATGCGCGGAATCGTGAGCAGACCTAACTTCGAAAATGCAAACGAGAACGCCAAGCGCCGTGCTCTTTTGTTCATTCGGCACCTGGCCTTGTGGAGGGAGATCCCGCACGGTACGAAATGGTATGAAGTGGAGATCAATGAATCAGACCTCCACCATATCCGGGTGTTTCCGCGAGCGCAATGGAGAAAGCTGGCGCGCGGAAAGTTTTCGATCATGGAGGTGGTCGAAAACCTTCACGAACGGAGGCATCTTCTAGAAGCACCATTTCTTTCGAAGATTGCCGCGATAGGTGATGAGCTCGGTCGAGATGAAGCGGATTTCGGCGCTGTCATTCTCATTGGTCTAGACGAGAACAAGCCTTTAGCCATTTTGGACGGCAATCACCGTCTGGTTGCAGCGTTGTTGGCGAACCCGCGGCGATTGGAGAAGCTTAAATTCATCTGCGGATTGTCGCCCCGCATGACGGAGTGTTGCTGGTATAACACGAATCTTGTGACGCTCTTTCGCTATGCAACCAATGTGTTCGCACAGGCGATTCACAATCCCGAGGCAGAACTTGCACGTCTGCTTGAGAGCGCGGGATAGGCACGGAGCTGCAGAGATAAGTGGGGCTGCACTTGTCAGGAGATAGATTGAAATCAGGAGGTAGTGAAATGGCACTTCAACTTCGCACGGTGTCTGTGAAGCATCTGCCAGAGGTGGTGAATGAGGAACAAGAATGGGCCTTCCTGCAAGAACTGAAGGCGTGCTTGGATGTTGAGCGCCCGCGAGTCGTTCTCAACTGTTCGGCGCTGCGCGCGTTTCATCGGTGCTCACTTCATCTCCTGCTTTGCTGCCTCGAAGAGGCGATGAAGCGTAATGGAGACGTTAGATTGTCGGGAGTGCCGAAGAGCGCGCGAGCAGTATTGGAGTCGGTTGGATTCGATCGCCTCTTTAAGATATTTGATACCGACGCAGATGCTGCTAAGAGTTTCCAGCGCCATGCAATGTTCTCTACCTCAGAACAATCGTTGCCCAGCATTCCGATCCAGGCATCAGAGAATGCGGCGTAGACTCTCTGTCGTGACGCAATCACTGAAGAGCAAGAATGGTACGGAGATAGAATGAGAAACTCAGATTGGAGAGTTAGGCAAATCGCTAGATGCCTCGTGATCCTTCTGGTTGTGAGTTGCGGCGACGCTGGATTATGTCAAGCACAGGTATCGCCGGCAGCGCCGCAGCAAAAGGACCCTCCTGTCCAGGGGGAGCAGCAATCTGCGAGCAGAAAATCCGGGTCACCAGACATGACCCCTGTACCGGCGGGAAGGGTGGAGTATCCTGACGCGCCTGATTCTCAAAGTGGACAAACTTCGAATTCGCAGTCCACTGTCGAACCGCAGCAGAGCGGCGATGGGAAACCACTTGGCACTGCCGCAGCCCCTTGTTCGAAACCTTCAGGAGTTACCGGTTCCAGGCCGGCCGGTGTGGCAATAGCTCCAGCGAAGCAGAGGCGCGTGCGGGCTAT
>JBKQKT010000044.1:0-3872 GCA_052147365.1 Candidatus Korobacteraceae bacterium
GCTGACTTGGCGAAGATTCTGGGAGAAGCAATTTATCTGCTTGAACCCAAGTCTGCGCAGAAACGAGAAATCGATTTGCCCTATGATTTTGGGGAACCGTTCCACACCAAGTTAGAACTTCCAGAGAACCTGCGGATTCTTGGCACAATGAACAGCGCCGATCGCAGTATTGCCATTGTTGATGTTGCAGTCCGACGGCGATTCGCATTTGTTTCTCTATGGCCACAGATGAAAGTAGTTGACGAGCATAGTTGCGAGCTAATGCGAGACGCTTTCCAGCGCATCGTGGCTATCTTCATTGAGCACGCAGGTGAGGACGCATTCCCACTTGTCCCGGGGCATTCGTATTTCATTGAATCCGACGAAGCCGCGGCCAAAGAGAGCCTTAAGGTAAATCTGGCGCCTCTCCTGGAAGAGTACCTGGCCCAGGGATATGTGGCCGGCTTCGCTGAGCAGATTCGGACGTACCTGCAATGGCTGCAAAGCCTGTGACGCCGCGTCCTGCTCGGATCTTGCGGAGAAGCCCTCCAGCATTTCCGCCTCCGCAGCCCTCACGCGAAGTCTGTCTCGAATTACAAGACAACTCTGTCGTCCAGAGGTCCGCAGTAAATTTCTTTGGCCTGCGGAATGCCGTCAGAGATCCAGCTTCTACCGCTGCAAGGCTACTGGAGCAATTCGAAACCCAGAACCGTTCCCTCTTTTCCTTGATGGATGTTCGGCTTACCCGCTTGTATGACGGCAGCGATGTCTACATCGCGCTGGAGGCTGGTAATGTTGTAGGTGCGATTCCACTACTCTCTCCAACCAGCGGAATGCTCGATTACGGACTGGTAATCCAGCCACGATTCCCATGGCCAGGTATTGGCCCAATGCTGGCCGAAATGGGTTGGCGGATAGCGCCTACCCCTTTGAAGCTGCCCCTTCTAAAGCGCTCCGAACGCAAAGTCCCGCTTTGGGTGATTTCGTGCATGGTCCTCGTACGGTTGAAAGCGCTTTTGGACTCCTTGAGCAGACGTTTCGAGTTGGTTAACGAGAACAGGTCAGCTCCCCGAGGGACGGTTCGCTGGTCTCAGTATGCAACTCGAAATCTGGCGACAGGACAATTTCTTTCAGTACCATGCACCTTCCCAGACTTACGGGATGATCGGCTCCTTGTTGGTGCAATTCGCTACTCTCTCGAAAAACAACGGAGCGCCCTCGAGTCGCAGCGACAACACGGCAGCTTCGTTCATCAGCTCATTGCTTTCTGTAACCAGCTTTTGCGCAGAGTTCAGCACAATCCGCCGTTCTTGCCATCACCCAACACGCTGGCCTCCTGGCTGCAAAGGCCATTGCGGATTCAGTACTTTCGGGAGGGCTTGCAAGCGATTGAATGGACAATCGAGGATCGTGGTTTGGCGGGTGTTAGCGATTTGGAAGGGATACCTTGGCGAATGCCCATGGAACAGTTCTTTGAGGCTTGGGTCGAGACCGTATTCCGTTCCGTGGCCAGGCAGATTGGAGCAGAACTTCGGGTTGGAAGGCGGAGGGAAACCGTCCACCCGATCAATTGGGAGCCCCCCTACTTGGGGTCACAGAAGGCCTTAATACCGGATATCTGGCTCGATTGGGGGTCGACAACTCTGATCGTCGATGCGAAATACAAGCGTCACTGGGACGAGCTAGAAGAACACTCTTGGCGATCGGTCGAGGAAATGATAAGGGAACAGCATCGAAGTGATTTGTTTCAGGTGCTTGCCTATGCAAATCTCGCGCGGAAAGCACGCGTTATTGTGTGCCTCGCTTACCCTTGCACACCGACCACGTGGGAACGAATGGTGCTTCAAAATAGGGTAGTTCACAAAGCAGAGATAAATACGGGTATGCGCAGCATACTGCTTTGGCTGACTGCTATTCCGATGGCAACCGAGGCCGACAAGATATCCGCACCGCTTCTACAGGAAGTACGTTCCGCGGCGGCATAATTCAAGTGACAGGCCTAGACCTATTCCTCGATTCTCAGCAGGCAATCGGCAGCCCACCAGACATCGTACCGGATCACATGCAACCGTGACCTGTGCACTTGCCCGTGAGCGGCTTGGCGCGGTATCAGTGAATTACGAGGACGGGGTTGTTGTGTCTTCGGGGGCCGCGCCTAGAGTGCGGGCCGGAAAAGCTCTTTGAAAACCAGTTGCCCATAGCCAGTTGCCAGTTGTTAGTCGGCGGTATGAGATGTTATCGATCTGGTTAATGCCAATCTCCGCCCGATTTCAAGAGCGGGCGGGAGTTCTTGGCTGTCAACTCGGGGCTGTTACCCGTAACTCCTTTGAGTGGAAGATGTTACGTCTAAGTCCTCTGGATGTAAGATTTTGCAAGGAAGGATTTTTTCTGCCTCTTTGTTTTCAATATTTTGCACAGGAACAGGGGGAGGGGGTATTCCGGCCGATAGTATCTATCGTTAGCTTCAGTTGCCACTACAAGAGGGCTCGAAATAAGCTGCTTTGTCCCGTTTATCGGCATAACTCATTATTACTCCGGAGGTTACAAGTAAGCCCTTTGGATCGAAGAGTTTGCAGGGCAATTTTCCCTAAGCCCATGATTCTAAATAATCAGGCCAGGGGAAGGTACTTAACTAATTGACGCAGGCAAATGTCCGAAAGTCGGGAGAATTGGAGGCTTACGGTTGGTTGCATGAACTAGCCAATAGCAACAGACAACCGCAGGTCCCTCGGCTCGTCGCTTCGCTCTTCGCTCGGGATGACAACGCGAAATGCGAAGAGCAAACAGCGAAAAGCGAAAAGCGAAAAGCGAAAAGCGAAAAGCGAAAAGCGCTTCCTACTGCTGCACGACCTGAATCGCTTTGGGATGGACCTGCTCGTTCTGGATTTGCGAGGCGTCCCACGCTCCACCCAGCGCTTTGACGAGATACACGGAGGTGACCATTTGCTGGCCGAGGAGTTGCGTTGCTAGGCGCTCGTTGGTCAGCAGGGTCGATTGCGCTACGATAACGTCGAGGTAGCTGGTCACGCCGCCGGTGTAGCGATTGTTGGCAATCTCCAGCGCGCGCCGGGCGTCGCTCACCGCCGCGTTCTGCGTTGTGCCCGCCTGCGACAGCGCGTTCAAGTCAGAAAGCCCGTCTTCAACTTGTTGGAATGCGGTCAGCACGGACTCACGGTAATTCGCCACCGACTCGTCATAGGCAGATTTGGTCGCCGCCAGATTGGCGCGATTGCGGCCGCCTTCAAAGATCGGCTGCAACAAATCGGCGCCGAGCGACCAAATAGCGCTGGGAGCGGAGAACAGATTCGTGATGTCGGTGCTCTGAATTCCGCCGCCGCCGGAGATGGTGAGCTGCGGATAGAAAGCCGCCTTGGCAACTCCGATGAGCGCGTTCTGGTAAGCCATCTGACGCTCGGCCTCGGCAATATCGGGACGCCGCTCCAGCAGGTCAGACGGCACGCCGAGTGGAACCGGCGGCGGCGTTGCGTTGAGCGGACGAACCGCGACGCTGAACGTCGAGGCTGGGTTGCCGGTGAGCACGGCGATGGCGTGTTCGAATTGGGCGCGCTGCTGTTGCACAAGATAGAGCTGCGTCTGAGTTGAATCCAGCAAGGTTTGTTGCTGCGCCAGGTCGAGCCCCGAGGCCACGCCGCCCGCGTGGCGAGCCTCCACCAGTTGCAATCCCTTTTGCTGGATTGAGACCGAGTCCTGCACCACCTGGGTTTCGGCGTCAAGCTCGCGCAGGCTAAAGTAGTCGGCGGCGAGTTCGGCAGTGAGCACCAGATTCACGTTGTACAGGTCGGCTGCCGCGGCCTGCAGCGACGCGTTGGATGCCTGGAGACTGCGCTTGACCTTGCCGAACAGGTCAGGTTCGTAGTTCAGCAGAAAGGGAA
>JBKQKT010000045.1:0-4607 GCA_052147365.1 Candidatus Korobacteraceae bacterium
CGGCCATGCTTCCGCCGGCCGGGCCGACTATAAGTTGATAGCGGCGGAATTGTCTCCTCAGATCGGAAGTACCGATCTCATATTTCTGAATCCGGAATTTTTCTCCACGCCGTTGTTCTATTACATGGCTGACTGGAACCACATTGTCGGCCGTAACTATGAGGCGGCTTGTCGCGGCAATCCACAAGCGAGGGTCTGGGCCTTGCAGTTTTATAATTACGAGCCGCAGCTACGTGATTCGATAGTCCAGGCTTTGTCGAATTACCATGTCGTGCGAACGGTTGACGCTCCGGGCGGCCAGGCCAGCCTGTATGTTCGCAACAACTTTTAGATCGGGATTCGTTTCCCGGTTTACAGCAGGCGGTTAGCTTCTCGGAAGGACAACTTGCTGCGAACATTCCGCGGCCATCCCTTGTTATATGTCATTCTGAGAGGAGATATTCGTAATGAAGCTAGCTGTTCTTCTTGTCGTCGTCGCGGTTTTCGGTCTTCCTTGCCACCTTTCGGCGCAAACCGAGCAAGCGAACTCCATCCAGCAAGTAATTCTGGGAACCTGGAGACTGGTTTCCTACGTCCGGGAAGTACTGCCATCGGGCGCGAAGTCCGACGTCATGGGAGCCCATCCATCCGGTTACATCAACTACGGCCGCGACGGGCGCATGATCGTGATGATTGTTGGCAGTGACCGCAAGAAACCTGTAGGTGCACTTGCAACACCTGACGAAGCAGAGGCCCTGATCAAGAGTATGCTGGCCTATGCCGGGACATATACGATCGACAGCGAGGCCAAAACTGTCACCCACCACGTAGAAATATCATGGAACCAGTCTCGCGCAGGCACAGACCAGGTTCGAAGCTACAAGTTGGAAGGAAATCACCTTACGCTTACTACGCAACCCTCGGTCGACCCGGCCACCGGCGAGCAAACAGTGCGCACGTTGACCTGGGAGAGATTGAAGTAAGTCAGCGGGTGCGCCACTCAACCTTCTTTTGGTTGAGTGGGAGAGGTTTTTGCATCCAACTTTCGATGGTTCCATTCCAAGCGTCCCACCCATTCGCAGAAGGCGTGAATGAGCGCGGAACCCGGCGGCCTCATGCTCCGCCGAGGATGACAAAACAAAAAGCCCATGGGCACCGTGATGCATAATTCGTCATCATCGGATGTGCGGCCAAAGCGCCCAACCGTGGCGACTTCAAATCGCACCCAGACAATATTCGTAGCTGTTGCCGTCATCGTTCTTGCGGTCATCGCCGTCGCCCGCATTGTTTCGACTTACCACGTCTTCAACCAGACCTCCGACGAGCCGGCCCACCTGGCTACTGGCATGGAATGGCTGCAATTTGGCACTTATGCATTCGAGCCGCTGCATCCGCCGCTGGCGCGGGTTGCCGTGGCTTTAGGCCCATATCTATCCGGCTTGAGGTTGCAGGACCACCGCAACCTCTGGATCGAAGGCAACGAACTACTTTTTGCCAATGGTCACTACCTCCACAACTTGGCTCTGGCCCGAGCGGGGGTGCTGCCATTCTTTCTTTTCGCCACCTTCCTGGTCTGGTATTGGGCGCGCTCACGCTATGGCAACTGGCCCGCCCTGGCAGCGACGTTCCTGTTTACAACCTCGCCGGTTGTGTTAGCTCATGCCGGACTGGCAACTACCGACATGGCTGCTGCCGCGACCTTTACCGCCGCTCTTCTTGCCTACATCAACTTCCTCGAACGCCCAACCTACCGTCGCGCGGCTATCTTGGGTGGGGCGTTCGCGCTGGCTGTTCTGTCGAAGTTTAGCGCCCTGATGTTTCTGCCCGCCTGCGCCGTCACCATCTTTCTCATACGATGGTTCCTGTTGCGGCGCGCATCGCAAACTACGACTGGCCGCATAAACAGTCTTAAATCAGATTTGTTACCGCCAACCCAAGATGATGGCTTTAGCCGCTGGAGCAAACTGCTGGCAGTCGCGTCACTCGTCATGTTCTTGGTCGTCTGGGCCGGCTATCGGTTTTCCATCAGCTCTGCTGCCGATCCATCAGCTCGACCCCACTACACAATTGACCAGCTATTTGGTAAGGCGGGCACGCTCCACAACGTAGCTTATTTAGCGGCCGAACTTCCATTCATCCCCGCGCCCGCTCTTTTCCAGGGAGTTGCCAAACTTCGCTTCAAGGAGACCGCCGGGCACAAGAGCTATCTTCTCGGTCAAGTCCGGGAAACCGGGTGGTGGTACTTCTTCCCTGTCGCTTTGGCCGTGAAGTCCACAATTCCCTTCCTGGTTTTAGTTTTTGTAGGAAGCGTTTATCTTGTCAGGTCGGCTTGGGCGGGGCACGGAAACTGGATTACGCTGGCGCCATTGGTAGCGGCCCTTACACTCCTCCTGGTGTGCATGCCGAGCCACATCAACATCGGGATTCGTCACATTCTTCCCATTTACCCGCTGCTATCCCTCATTGCCGGAGTGGGTGCGTGGCAACTCTGGGAGCGCGCAAAGCCGGGCTATGCAGGCCTCATCGTCCTCTTCATACTTTTAGCCTGGCACGTCGAGGCATCGGTCCGCGCACATCCTGATTACCTGGCGTATTTCAATGAACTCGCGGGCCAGCATCCCGAAAATGTTCTTATCGATAGCGACTTGGACTGGGGCCAGGACTTGTTACGATTGTCGGCTCTTCTGCAGGAAAAGCACGTCGATGAGGTATCGATTGCCTACGCGGGTAGCTCCCACCTTGACCTCAGCAACTTTGGCCTGCCTCCCTACCGTGTGCTGGCTCCTCATCAGCCAGTGACCGGCTGGGTTGCGATAAGCCTCTTGCCGCTCAAAACCGGAGGGATGGGCGTTCCTGATGATAGTTTTTCCTGGCTCGAAGCTTATCAACCTGTAGGGCGGGCCGGGCGGTCAATCTGGCTGTATTACCTGCCGGAGTCGGGGCGCGGAGAAATGGAGCATCCTGCGGCGAACTCCAGTGGCGGCCGCTAGATCCCGATTCTGTCATCCTGAGCGAAGCGCTCGCGTGGCCTTTTCCGACCCGCATCTTTTGCGGGTCGGGCGAGCGCGGAGTCGAAGGATCTGCGGTTTCCCTACGGATAGACGCAATCGAAGCGAACCGCAGGTCCCTCGACTCGGGCCGCACAACGCATCCCGCCAAAGTCGGGCGAGACGCGTTTTTTGCGCGGCCCTCGCTCGGGATGACATTTTAGGGGGATCGCCAAGATGAATGATCGCACTGAACAGCGCTCAGTGCCCCACCCTATCCGCACTCGCATTATTTACGCTAAGCTCGGCCAGGATCGCATCCCGCAGTTGCGTAGCGATTAAGGTATTGGCTTTGCCGCTGGGATGGTCGTCCAGAGGCGTCACCCACAGAGTCTCTTCTGGCCCGTGGTTCTTCAAGCCATCGATAAGGTCCAGCACTGGCACCCCCGTCGGCGTCACCACATCTTTAATCTTCTGATGCTCAGCGGTGAAGGGATAATCCTGATTGATCTGATGCAGTTCCGGAAGCAGGGCAACGATGAGCTTGGTGTTCTCCTCGCGAGTCGTCACTGCCAGGTCCAGCAGAGCAGCCTTGCAGGCCTGATAGCCCGGCTTGTTATCGTCGTATAGAGAAGCGTAATAGTCCTTCCAGCCAGGGCGCTTTCCTGTCTTTCGCAATACCCCGTCTAAGCGATTAGTCAGGAAGGCGACAAGATAAGAGCGATCGATGAGCCAGATGCTCTTCTGCCGCGGCACCGGCTCGGGATCATTGATGAAGTACACCAAGATGACCATGTCGGGATGGAGTTCCCGTCCCCGCGTCTTGTAGTAGGTGACCTCCTGCACGGTGTCGTAGTTACCGACGCCGGCGTTGATGACCTCAAAGGGTTCATATCCAGGAATTTGCTGAGCATTCAGCTCCTTCTCCAGTATCTTCGCCGCGGTGTCGTCGAAGGAGACTCCCCAGCCAAACGTCGTCGAATCTCCCAGCACCAGAATGCGATATGTCCCCGGAGATTTCGTCAGGGGGATCTCACGGTCACGGAGCCCGAGTGAGTTGATCCTGACGTCTTGCCCCATGAGGAAAGCATGAGTATTGGGCTCATGTACGAAGCTCAGGTTGGGGTCGGGGACAGCGCGCTTCATGGCGACGGCGTACTTCCACATCTCCATGGAGAAGTCTTTGCTGTGGTAAAAGGCCACCCGCAGGAAGACCTCCAGCATCAACGCCACCAGCAGCAGGGAAAATAAAACCAGCGCCAACTTCTTGAGTATGTTCCGGATCAACCGCCAACCTCCAAGTTGGGCAGACGTTCTGAGTTCATGGTGAAGGGCAATCTTACACGCTTCCCTTAAGCCGACAAAGACATCGCCCAGAATCTTAATGCTGGCCTTGTCGCTGATGGGACGGGTATGAAGAACAGGGATATTGAATCGGCAAGGAAGCGCAGTGCCTACAGATCCCGTGGGTGATTAGCACTTAAATGCTATATTATGAGCCACTATAGGACCAAAAAGCGGTAACCGCGATTTGCCACTTTAGTCGTTTCGCAGAATGCCTCTAGAACGCACAGAATTGCCGCTAGAATCGATTTCAAATGACTTTGACGACTCAAACCATCATCCGAAGCGGCAAAGTCG
>JBKQKT010000046.1:0-10693 GCA_052147365.1 Candidatus Korobacteraceae bacterium
CTGGTTTGGGCCCACATGTACGACGATACTGTTCAAAACAGCGACAGCAACTCCGCCACAGTCACACTACCGCATCGCCATTCGCTCAAGATCGAGCCCGAGATTGTCTTCGGGTTGCAGCAACCGATCACTGCTGACGGCCTCGACGCCACCGCAGCGCTCGAGTCCACGGAATGGTTGGCGATAGGATTCGAAATAATTGATTGCCCGTTTCTGGAATGGCAGTTCCAGCCAAGTGATTTCGTTGCATACTTTGGACTCCACGCTGCACTCGTGATAGGAGAGCGAGTACAGGTGCGGCCCGACATAATTGCCACGCTCGTGGAAGAGCTACCGCGATTTAAGGTGCGCGTTTCAAAGAACGGCGAGTTCGTGGAAGAAGGATCCGGCAGGAATTGCTTGAAGAGTCCCGCCTTGTGCTTGGCGGAACTCTGTGCAGCCATAGTACATCGATTCCCAACTGAGCCATTGAGTGCCGGGGAAATCGTCAGCTCCGGGACCCTCACAGCGGGACACCCGACCGACAGAGGTGATCTTTGGACGGTTGAGGTTGAGGGGCTGCTGTCGCTGCCGCCGCTGAGCGTGCGCTTAGCATGACCACTTGTCGAATTGTGACACGTCGGCCAGCACCGCAATTGTGCTTCTCAGAAAAGGGAAGCTAACTACAAGTCCTACCTGCGCCATTTCTTTAAATTGACTTGTGTTCCTGAATTCCAATCCATATGCTTGTGGAGGACGCACGTAGTACCACTTCATCTGAACAAATGGGAGATCCAATGTCGATAGAGCATGCGAGACAGTTTATCCAAAACCTTCACACGGATGAGGTCCTCCGCAAGAGGGTCACCTTCCACAAGGAAGATATCGTCAGTATAGCCAAAGAAAAGGGACTAACGGTTACTGCTGAAGACGTGAGGACTGCACTCAACGAACACTGGACAGCGAATCCCAATAGCCATGTACTTTCCGAAACGCCCGGCTTTTGAGTTATCCCAAAGAGATTCGAACCTGGAGGGAGGCGGCGGGATTTTGCCGGTTCCAGGTACCGAGCGTTATGGGCAACGTACGCAAGGGAGCGATCAGGCAGGCTCTCTCTGTTGGTCCTCGCTGCGCTTGCGCCCGAAGGTTGATCAAGTCCGAAGCTGTCAGGTGAGCCCTACTTCTTTATTGCGGTCACATTTCTTGTAGGTCTGGACCGTTGTACGACCGGTATTTTGGCCTGTCTAACTCACTGCGCCCCTCAAGCACGCTCTGCTACACTCAACTGTTTTGCTTACCCGACTGGACCAGTTAGTCAATCCTCTGCGAGGCAATTATGGACATTAAAACCGTAGGAGTAATCGGCGCAGGGACGATGGGTAATGGCATTGCCCACATCTTCGCCAAAGGCGGATACAACGTTGTGCTGGTGGACGTGCAGCAGGGTTTCGTTGACCGCGGAGTCGGCACTATCAGCAAGAACCTGGAACGCGAGGTTGCTAAGAACAAGCTGACCGCCGAACAGCGCGAGCAGGCGCTGGCGCGCATCGCGGGCACGACAGACAGGAAGCGGCTGGCGGAATGTGATTTCATCGTGGAAGCGGCCAGCGAGCGCCTGGAGATCAAGACTGAGCTCTTCCGCGAGCTCGATGCCATGTGCCGGCCCGAGGTCATCCTGTCGTCAAACACTTCGTCCATTTCGATAACCAAGCTGGCGGCAGTGACGAAGCGGCCGGACAAAGTCATCGGCATGCACTTCTTCAATCCCGTGCCGGTCATGAAACTGGTGGAGGTGATCCGCGGGCTGGCGACTTCGAATGAAACTTTTGCAATCGTCAAGGCTGTGGCTGAGAAGCTGGAAAAGACTCCTGTCGAGGTAAAAGACGCGCCGGGATTTGTCTCCAATCGCGTGCTGATGCCGCTGCTGAACGAAGCAATGTACGCCGTGATGGAAGGTGTGGCGACAGCGGAAGCGGTGGACGAGGTTTTCAAGCTGGGCATGGCCCATCCCATGGGGCCGCTCACTCTGGCTGACTTCATCGGGCTTGACGTCTGTCTTGACATCATGCGCGTGATGCAGTCTGGTCTCGGTGATCCGAAGTATCGTCCGTGTCCGCTGCTCATCAAGATGGTGGACGCTGGATGGCTGGGCCGGAAATCGGGGCGCGGATTTTATCAGTATTGATATTGCCACGACGGGAGCAGGCTGAAGGAGCGCAAACGGTCTCAGGCTGGGCAACCCTGCTGCGCACCTTGGCGTGATGCGCTCTCCAGGTAATCGGGTTTGTTAGGCTTGTGCCATGACAGAGCGCAGAGAACCGTCTTACGTTTATTCCGAGAAGCAGGTCGCCGAAAAAAGTGAGATCGCGCGGCATTTCATTGATACCCGGACACAGCTGAACCGAAACGTGGACCAGGCCGACAACTTTTTGGTCAAGCGGTTCTACAACCTGGACCACAACAGCTACCTCGAAGGCTCGCTGCCCGCGAAATATAAGGAATTGATGGGCCTGGTAGCTTCGGCTTGCCTGCGCTGCGACGACTGTATCAACTATCACATCATCCAGTCGTACCGGCTGGGCGTAACCCGCGCCGAGCAAGAGGAAGCGATCAACGTGGCGCTGGTGGTTGGCGGCAGCATCGTGATCCCTCATCTGCGCCGCGCCTATGCACTGCTCGCGGAGTTGTACGCGTGAGTAGCCGAGCTAGGATGCCACATCTTTATCTCAATTTGGGAACGCCGAAATACTCCTCCATCTGTTGTTGTAATCGCTAAGGCTGGGCTGCGTCAGACCTACCGCGTCCGGCGACACAAGTAAAGCTGTCGTTCGCGCGACTGCCGGAAAGACCGTCCAATCATCCATGAGCAATATTTATTATTATGATAAAAACAATTCATTTGATTCATACTCAGACCTTTCGTAGGATTAGCCCATTACAAAGGAGGATGTCATGAGCTCTGTTGCATACGAAACCGTTGAGTTAGAGGATTCTATAAGTGAGAACGGAAGCGAGAGTCAGAGGCCTAAGCTCTTTGTCGTAGGACGCCGTCGGCATCGTTTTGAGGACGAAATCGCCCGCCGCGTGGCAAAAGTTCTCGACTTGGAACTGGCGCAAGGCTCAATGCCAACCTAGCCGCTCGGAGGGGGCATGGCGTCAATTCTGGGACACTCAACTAGGTCATTATGGCGAGAGGTAAGTAAAATTTGCATTGTGACCGGAAAGTTCTACTCGGTGCTACAGGATGTTACTTTTGCTAACTCCCGTGTTTTCAGCGATTCGGCTTTGGCACAACGAGTGCACTTGCAAAGGACAGACGAAGTGGCGCAATAGGGGTCACTCAGAAGGGAATTTCGGCCAGAGTTCCTTCCTAGAGTGGCCCTTCAAGTTTCTAAGGTCCCTCTCCCAGGTGACTGCAATGCGGGTTGGATAATTGAAGCCTCGGTCTTAATCCAACCGCAAAGATAACAAAGGCGAAGTGCCCGAAGCGGCCTTCGCCTTTTGTCGTTATGCAACCTGTCAGTTAGAGGAGCGCCAGCTTCTCACGGATGTCGAATCCGGCACTGCGCAACAACTTCTCCACAACTGCCTCGTTCAGCCTCGTGGCGTCGTACTCCACCCGGATGGTGCGCGCCTGTTCGTTGAACTGGACGCGTCGAACTCCGTAGACGTCGCTCGTCACCCCCAACGCGGCCATCTGGCTGTCGCCCGGCGGCATTCCGTAGCGAAACAAAACGTCAACTGTAGTCATGCTTCCACCCCCCCTCGGCTTCGCTCCGCGCAAGCCCTGGGCAAACGTGCAATGATAATTATGCGCCGCTTTTGCAACCTCATTTTCGGAGGAGCAATTCAATTCACCTCACGTTACGGTTTCGCCTTCAATATAGAACATGGCCGGGATTGTGAACAGCGCGAAAAAGTGAAATCAGGATGGACAGGGAATGAGCGAAAGTCAGGAAAACCGGATCGTCGATGTCTCGGTGAAAGATCCGGTTTGTGGCATGGCGGTCGATCCGGTGCAACCCCGTGGCAAAGCCGAGTACGAAGGTCAGACCTACTATTTTTGCTCGCCAGGATGCATGCACAAGTTCGTGTCGTCTCCGGCAGAGTTTATGTTAGCTGGCCAGGAGACCATGCAAAGTCCTCCACCACAGCTGTCCCCCAGGAAGGGAGATAAAGACCCGGTTTGCGGTATGACGGTTGACCCTTTGACGGCCGCCTCCTCCATCCGGCACGAGGACAAGCTCTATCACTTCTGTTGCCGCGGGTGTGCAGAGAAATTCAAAACCGATCCGGCAAAATACCTCTCGCCCAACTACAAGCCCGGCGGCATGGCTTCCAGCGCCAAGCCAGTGCAGATTTCGCCGGGGGCAGCGCCGCTGGCTATAACGCTCGCGGATCCCGGTGCGTCGCCAACCTCCCCGCCGGCGACTGGCGTAAAGACTGCTCACGCGGCCGAAACCGCCTACATCTGCCCGATGGATCCCGAAGTCCGGCAGTCGCAACCCGGTACTTGTCCCAAATGTGGGATGGGGCTCGAGCCCGAGGTTCCCGTCAGCGCCGTAAAGACGCTGTGGACCTGTCCGATGCATCCCGAAATCGTTCGCGACGAGCCCGGCCCTTGCCCCATCTGCGGCATGGCATTGGAACCAAAGACCGTGACTGCGGCGCAGGAAGAAAATCCCGAACTGCGTGACATGACGCGCCGCTTGTGGACGAGCGTCCTGCTCGGCGTTCCACTGGTGGCTTATGCGATGCTGCGCATGGGGCCGCTGGCGCACTTCCTCACGCCGCACACAGGCTCATGGCTGGAATTCGCACTCGCGACGCCCATCGTGCTGTGGTGCGGCTGGCCGTTCTTCGTGCGCGGCTGGGCCTCGGTCAAATTCCGCAGCCCCAACATGTTCACGCTAATCGCGATGGGCGTCGGCGTAGCCTACGTTTACAGCGCCGTGGCGACTATTGCCCCGGGAATCTTCCCCGAGGCCATGCGCGGCATGCATGGGCAGCCCGAGGTTTACTTCGAGGCGGCTGCGGCGATTATCGCGCTCGTCCTGCTGGGGCAGGTTCTGGAACTGCGCGCGCGCAGCCGCACCTCCAGCGCCATTCGCGCTCTTCTCGACCTCTCACCGAAGCTGGCGCGCATCATGCGCGACGATGGCAGCGAATACGACGTCCCGCTCGACCAGGTGAAGGTGGGTGACAAGTTGCGCGTGCGTCCGGGAGAGAAGATCCCAACCGATGGTGTAGTGCTTGACGGCCTGAGCTCGGTGGACGAGTCCATGGTGACCGGCGAATCCATACCCGTCGAGAAACGCACGGGCGACAAGATAATTGGCGCCACCGTTAACGGCACCGGGTGGCTACTGATGCGCGCCGAGCGGGTGGGCAGTGAAACCATGCTGGCGCAGATCGTGCAGATGGTGAGCCAGGCGCAACGCAGCCGCGCGCCCATCCAGAAGCTTGCCGACAAAGTCGCGGCATGGTTTGTGCCGTCGGTTCTGGCGGTGGCAGTGATCACGTTCATCGCCTGGCTTGTCGCCGGACCCGAGCCGCGGTTAGCGCACGCCATCATCAACGCCGTTGCTGTGCTGATCATCGCCTGCCCCTGCGCGCTTGGGCTCGCCACTCCAATGGCCATCATGGTAGGCACCGGACGCGGCGCGAGCGCAGGCGTGCTCATCAAGAACGCCGAGGCACTGGAGACGCTGCAGAAGACCGACACCCTCGTCCTCGACAAGACCGGCACGCTCACCCGGGGCAAGCCGGAACTGATGGTCGTGCTTGCGTTCGGCGGTGAGACGGAGGAACGTGTCGTGCGGCTGGTGGCGAGCCTGGAGCGCGGCAGCGAGCATCCGCTGGCGGCCTCGATCGTTGAAGCCGCCGAGGCCAACCACATTCCGTTGATTCCGGCGGACACGTTCCGGTCTCTCACCGGGCGTGGTGTGACCGGTACAATCGGCGGTCACGAAGTTGCAGCCGGCAATGAGCTTCTGCTGCAAGAACTTGGGGTACCTCTGCTTGAGCGTCTGCACCCCAAGGCTGACGAGATGAGGCGCAACGGGCAAACGGTGGTCTATGCCGCAGTGGACGGCGAAGCCGCCGGACTGCTGGGCATCGCCGACCCGGTCAAGCCCGAGGCTGCATCAGCGATTCGTGACCTGCGCGGCGAAGGCTTGCGTGTCGTCATGCTCACCGGCGATAACGAGACGACCGCCCAGGCGGTCGCGCGTCAGGTCGGAATCAGCGACTTCGAAGCTGGGGTTTTGCCCAACCAGAAAGCCGAGGTGGTGAAGAAACTTCAGCAGCAGGGAAGAATCGTCGCGATGGCGGGCGACGGCATCAACGATGCGCCCGCGCTCGCACAAGCGCAGGTGGGCATTGCCATGGGCACCGGAACCGACGTCGCCATGGAAAGCGCCGGCATCACGGTGCTGAAGGGCGATCTTCGAGCGCTGGTGCGCGCGCGCCGACTCAGCCGCGCCGTCATGCGCAATGTCAAGCAGAACTTGTTCTTCGCGTTTATCTACAACTCGGTGGGCGTGCCCATCGCGGCTGGCATTCTCTATCCCAAGTTCGGGATATTGCTCAGCCCCATCATCGCCGCCGCCGCCATGAGCTTCAGCTCGGTGTCGGTGATCAGCAACGCGCTGCGGTTGAGAAGGGTGAGGTTGTAGTAGTCAAGACAGCTTCTTCAAGTAATCCACAATCTCCGGACTGGTCCACTCCTGCGCGCCGATGAACTTGCGCACGATCTTGCCATTACTGTCGATTACGAAGGTCTCGGGAAACTTGAAGGTGCCGTATAGATCGTTGCTGTGCTTGGTGTCGCGCACGGTCAGCAAGTCAACGTTGTGTTCCTTGACGAACTGCTTGTAGGCGTTGTTGTCGTCGTCTTCGCTGACGGCCAGGATGGTCACCTTGTCGCCAAGCTGCTTCTGCAGCGCGACCAGCGACGGCATCTCCTGGATGCAGGGCGGGCACCACGTCGCCCAGAAGTTCAACACCACGGGCTTGCCGCGAAACTGGCTGAGCGAGACGGAGCGCGCGCCGTCCGGGACGGTGAAGTCGGGCGCAGCATTGCCGATGCGGGGCGGATGCGAGCCGCTGTTGCAGGCGGCGAGTAGAAACAGACAAATGAGGACGGTGGCGGAGAAGATACGCTTCACGAATCTATAATAATTCACGAACAGCATTCAGCAGTCAGCGCTCAGCGTTCAGCCAGGGAAAACTCTTTTCCCTTCAATACCAGAATTCCCTTCCTTGGCTGAGTGCTGACGGCTGAGCACCGAATGCCGTCTACTTTATGAACAATTCCACCTTCGCGGCTGAGCTCTCCGTCGTCGTTCCCGCGCGCAACGAAGAGGCTTGTCTTGCCGATTGCCTGCGCACGCTCGTTGGCCAGGCTGCTCCACTCTACGAAATCATCGTGGTGGACGACGAATCGACGGACGGCACGCGTGCCATCGCTGACAGCTTTCCGGTGCGTGTGATCGCGGCCGATCCTCTACCCGAAGGTTGGACGGGCAAGTGCAACGCAGCCTGGAGCGGCGCCAAGGTTGCGCATGGACAGTGGCTGCTGTTCACCGACGCTGACACTAGACATTCGCCGACCTCCATTGCCAGCGGATTGCAGGAAGCAAAAGAAAACGAAGCCGACCTGCTCTCGTACTCGCCGAAACAGGAGGTCGGCAGCCTGGCTGAGCGCGCCCTGATGCCGGTGATCTTTGGCGAACTTGCCACAACTTATCCGCCGAAAGAGGTATCCGACCCGGCGTCGCCGCTGGCGGCGGCGAATGGACAGTATTTGCTCATCCGTCGCGATGTATACGACGCGATTGGCGGACATGCTTCCGTCGCCACCGCCATCCTCGAAGATGTAGAACTCGCGAAGCGCGCCAAGCAGGCGGGCTACAAGCTGCGCTTTCGCATGTCCGACGTGGTAACCACGCGCATGTACCGCAGCTTTGGCGAGATGTGGGAGGGTTGGACCAAGAACCTGGCGCTGCTGTTTCCCAATGCACGCGGTCTGGCTATACGGCGGGCGATCGAGTTCGCCGTGATCGTCGTTGCGGCCGTATTCGCAATCGTCGCCGGGCTGCTGGATGAGAAACTAGCCCTGGTGGTCGCCGCAGTCGTGACGGTGCAGTGGCTGTATCTCTTCTGGAAGCGCATTCGGCTCGCGCATTTTGACTGGCTGTCGAACGCGCTGTCGCTATTTGCGCTACCGCTCTTCGCGCTACTTTTGTGGAATTCCTACATCTCTCATAAGCGAGGTCTGGTGCGCTGGAGAGGGCGGGAGTATTCGGTCGCGAAGGAAGCTGAGGCCGGGGGAACGGAAGTTGGTTCTTAGTTGTTGGTATTTGGCCGTTGGCCTTTAGCTCTTAGCAGGCAGCGTTCGCTTGCTAAGAGCTAAGAGCCAAGAGCTAGAAGCCAAGAGCCAAATACCAAATACCAAATACCAAATACCAAATACCAAAAAACATGATCTACCTAACCCGCAAGTGTGAGTTTTCTGCTTCGCACTATTACCACAATCCGGAATTCACGCCCGAGGAGAACGCCCGCATCTTCGGCAAATGCGCCAACCTCAATGGGCACGGGCACAACTACACCCTTGAAGTTACGGTCAAAGGCGGCGTCGATCCCCGGACCGGCTTCGTGGTGGACCTGAAGGAGCTGAAGGAGATTTTGAATCGCGAAGTGCTTGTCGCACTCGACCATCGTCATCTGAACAAGGAAGTGCCGGAATTCCTCACGCAGATCCCGACCACCGAGAACCTGGCCATCGCCATCTGGAACCGGCTGGAAAGCAAGCTGCACCCCACCAAGCTGCACCGCGTACGGGTATACGAGATGCCCGACCTCTTTGTCGATTTCTACGGTGAGCCATGAAAGCATATCTGACGCGCCGCTACATTTTTTCAGCATCACATCGTTTGCATTGCGACGAACTGTCGGAAGACGAAAACTGCACGATTTACGGCAAGTGCAACAATCCGTACGGGCACGGGCATAATTATGCGCTTGAGGTCACCGTGAGCGGGCAGGTTCATCCGAAGACGGGAATGGTTTGCAACCTGGCCGACCTGGATGACGCTGTTCGGCACGAAATACTTGACCGCTTCGATCACGAAAACTTGAACTGCCGCCCGGAATTCGCAGCCGCTGTGCCGACGACGGAGAATCTGAGCGCGGCCATCTTCGACATTTTGAAGCAAAGCTTTACAGCCGCTCATCTAGAGAAGGTACGGCTGGAAGAAACCATGATGAACAGCTTCGAATACAGTGGATAGTGGATGGTGCATCTTTCAAGAATCGGTTTCTATCAGGGCACGGCTTTACAGGTTGCTGAAAACTCGGTTAGCGAACGTTTTGTGTCAGGGCACGACTTTACAGGCTGCCGAAAAAGTCGGTTTTTGGCTTTGTTTTGTATCAGGGCACGGCTTTAGCCGGGCCGTTAGGGACTATCATCATCCGGGCTTTAGCCCCTGCAAACCCTTGCATTCGCAGGGGCTGAAGCCAAGCCCTAATACGCGATGATCGGCCCGAGTAAACTCGGGCCCTGATACAAAGCATCAGCCACGGGAGTTTTTCAGCAGGCTGTGGAAGTCGTGCCCTGATACAAACTTGACTTGCGACGATTGAAGCGCGCTCGAGTAGATAGTGAAGACATCATCACGCCGCAAGTTGCATACTAATTGCTAATTGCTTTCTTATGAAAGACCTTATTGAAACCCCGACCTTGACCAGCGCCAGCTTCGAAGAGCTGGCGCGCGAGATGCTCATTCGCCTCGGCGAGCAGCCGGACCGCGAAGGACTCGCGCGGACGCCTGAACGTTACGTTGAGGCCCTCAAATACCTCACAAAGGGCTACCGCGAGGATCCCGACCAAATACTGAAGGGCGCGCTCTTCAGCGTGGATTACGACGAGATGGTGATCGTTAAGGACATCGAGATGTTCAGCCTTTGCGAGCACCATGTGCTGCCATTCTTTGGCAAGGTGCACATCGCTTATATCCCCAAGGGCAAAGTCATCGGGCTCAGCAAAACGGCCCGGCTGGTGGAGGTATTCGCCCGCCGGCTGCAGGTGCAGGAGCGCCTTACGGTGCAGATCGCCGAGACCATCCAGAGAACCATTCAGCCGCTCGGCGTGGGGGTGGTCATCGAAGCGCGTCACCTCTGCATGATGATGCGCGGGGTCGAGAAACAACACTCGGCCACGGTGACGTCGTCCATGCTGGGCGCGTTCCGCGCGCAACAGACGCGGCAGGAATTCCTCTCGCTCATCCAAGCCAGGAACGGCAACGGAATCTAAGCATGGCTGCGAAGAAGACGCAGTCCAAGCGCAACGCAAAATCCAAAACGCCAGCCGAGTTACGGCTGCGGGGCAAAGTGGCTGTGGTGACCGGCGGCAGCCGCGGCATTGGACAGGCCATCGCGCGCGTCCTCGCCGCTGAAGGCTGCGCGGTAGTCATCACCGGCCGCGACAAGTCGACGCTCACCAGGAGCGCAACGCGGATCAGCCGGAAGGTGCGCGGTCGAGGTAATGTCGTGCCGCTGGTTTGTGATGTACGCGATCCGGAATCCGTCTCGTCGCTTATCGCCAAAGTGAAGCAGCGCTTACGCAGATTGGACATCCTCGTGAACAACTCGGGCATCACCCAGACGGTGGCGAGCGTGGAGTAAACGTCGCAGGAAGCGTGGTATGACG
>JBKQKT010000047.1:0-9970 GCA_052147365.1 Candidatus Korobacteraceae bacterium
GAATGCGCCGCGAGCCTCAAGAACATAGCGAAACTCGATACTCGATTAATGATGCTGGCCACCGGCACCGTGAGATCCGCCGCCGGCTGGCTGCTGTCTCTGCTGCATGTGCTGCGTGTGTGCTTGCTGCAATTGCTGTGTCTGTTGCTGGTGTCGCTGCTCCTCCTGCTGCGTTTTCGCTTCATTAGCCTGCTGTTTCGCCACCTGCTGATGTTCCTTGTCCTGCTTCTGCTGGAGTTTCTGCCGATCCTGGTTCTGCTTCGCGACTAGCTGTTCCTGCTGCTTTTGGTATTTTTGGTCCAGCTTCGCGTTCCCCGTGTTCGGTGGAGCAGGCCGTTCGATGGGTGGCAGCTCCTTGGGATGGGTTGCCATGTTGGGGCGAGGAGTCGCAACGGCGGGTGGCGCGCCGTGGTTCGCAGAAAACCGCTGTTGGGGATTATTGCGGGCCGACCACGCATGTTGCGTCTGAGCGGCTACAGGCCCGATATGTTTTTCAATAGCAGCCGCCTCTTCTTGCGACGTGGGGCGCGCATCGATCCCGCCCTTACCGCCGTTGTAACTGACATGGTTGACCGTGGCCTCGTTCACCCTAGTGTTGTAAACGTTGTGAATAGAGTTGACGTTCACGTTATTCACGGTCGTGTTGTAGAAAAAATGCCCGTTGTTCCAGCGTCCGCCCTCATAACCATGACCGAAGTAACCGAATCCATAGTTGATACCGCCATAAAAACCCACACCTAGGCCCCAGTAGCCTTCATTGAAAAAAATCCTCCGCCGCCCCAACCCCAATAGCCCGGAGTCCAGAGGAACCCGATTTGCGGAGCCATCACCCATGTGCCGGGTACCCAGTAGTAGTCGCCATCACCCCAAGCCTAATACCCAGGCGTCCAGATATAACCGTCGCCGGGACAAACAGGCTGCTCGTAGACCGGCAGCGCAGGGGGCGCTACAGTGATGGCTACGCCAACTTGCGCGAAAGACGTCGTCGACAGAAATGGCATTGCTAGTGCCAGCAATAGCGAAAGAATGACGCGGATACGCATTAGGTTTCCTCCTGCCGATTGTCCGTCGGCTGATGCCGTTTCAATGGCGATTTCGTCCCTGGGCTGTGTTCGGCACGTCCGTTCCCTTCAGTCAATTGCAAGGTGGCGCACATCAGAAATCAGGTCGAGATTCTGGAACAGTGTTCTTCATGCGGTGAGCGGGCAAGACCCATGGTCGCACTGGCACGCGATCTCGACCTCCTCGGATCTCGCGTCCTTACAGGCCTGACCGCAGCATTTTTCGCCAGGTTGCACCAAGCATCGGCATGGTAGGTGCGCACAGCTCTTCTGCTCATTTGTCGTCATCATTGTTCTCCCTTTCCAACCAACGGCTTAAGTCGGGATCTCGATTGTGGGTCTGCGAGTGGCCGAAGATATACGCACGGTTTCCGTTTTGAAGCCCCGCGCAACGCTGAATGCATTGGCGGGGCCGTCGGGTCTGTTCACAGTGGCTCAATTCTTTAGAACTCCGTCGCTTGGAGTCCACTATCTAGCTTTGGCTACCTGGGCATATCCGCCAATTTCCTCCAGCAGCGCTCGCGCCGATTCCGGAACAGCAACTTTGCCGTCCAGAATTTCATGGCGGTTCACATCGTTACCGTACATGGCTTCGTCTCCGCTCTTGTCGGCTTGCACGACAGCGCCGTTCAGGCTCACCCCAGCGAAAACACCTTTGCTCCGCGAATAAGAGAGAATCTCCGCATTCAATTTAAGGTCGGTGCCAGCGGAGGCTTTCCGGCCCACCGGCCCGGCCGCGACCGAGGCATCGGCTCCGAGCTTGAATTTGTCGCTGAGCAGGCTTTGCAAGGCGTGATCGTTCATAAAGAGCAGCACGATGTCGGTGGATGAGCCCCCGATCTGGTAACCCACGCTCCCGCCTTCAATAGCCAAAAACATGGGAGCGCTCCAGCCATGCCCGGTGCGACAGGTTGCCAGCCCCCGGCCGTAGTTGCCGCCGAAGATAAAGGCGAACTTCACGTCCCCTGGAATGATGGCAATACATTTCGCCGATTCCAGTAGGTCGCGGGGAATCCCCTGATCCGGAGCGTTCATGATCTCCTTAAAAACCTGAGTAGCTTTGTGGGTGCGATTAACATCATCCTCGCGGTCCGAGGCGACAGCAGTTAGCGTCACAAGCAGAACGAGCGTTGTGGCGATCAGAATACGTCTCAACATTGTCTTATCCTCCTCCAGCTTTCAATCGTAGACACTGGGAGAAAGCATTTCTGAGCAATAAAGGACACTGATTAATTCCGGCCGCAGAGCGGCAACGGGATATGGGGATGGCGATCCGTCGGTTTCCGGGCCAACTTCGTGTTTGCCGACAATCTAGGAGCTATCGCCTCGAGAGTGTTCGGCAGTTATTTGCAATCGTGCTTTTCACGGCCAGCCCAGCGTCCATCCCGGATCCAGGTCGTATTCGGTCATCGCGCACTACCACGGCTACCGCATCCCTGACAACCGGTACAACGGATTGGGCATCTGCTCACACCCTGGGAGTTGGTTGTAACTCGGCCCAAACTATGCCCGGAATGCGTCGCGGAGAAGGGGTTCATTGAAGCTCACTTTGACCTGGCGCTCATGACTGGATGCCCTGTCCACAGCTGGTCACTGCTTTCCCGCTGCCCCGGGTGCATGGAGCCATTGCGCTGGTTCCGGCCGGGATTGCTCGAATGTGACTGTGGCGCGAGTGTACGGAACGCCAATCTGCCCGCGATCTCGATGGCTGAGTCTGATCTGCTCGACATCGTTCGACGGAAAATGCTCGGTCCGCCGCTGTGCGGGTGAATTTTACAGCGTTGGAAACCAGGTTGACCAGCGCCAGCCGCAACATGGCGCGATCTCCATACCAGTCGGGTAATGGATCTATCTTCCAGACGATCTTGCGCCCACTGGCATCCTGGGCGACCTCGGCCACGGCTTCTTGTACGAGCCGCTTCAGGCTGAGATTGGAATTGTGTGCCTCGGCACGGCTGATCCGAGAAAACGCGTGCAGGTCGTCGATCAGGCTACCCATCCGTTTTGCTGCTTCCAGGATCATCGTCAGGTATCGCTGACTCTTTTCATTGAGAGACGAAGCCGCGCTCTTGCTCAGAAGCTCGGCAAAACCTGCCGTGTGGCGTAGTGGGGCGCGCAGGTCGTGGGATATGGAATAGGCAAAGGCTTCCAGCTCCTTGTTGCTGGCTTCGAGCGCGCTGGAACGTTTTGCAAGCTCCTGGTTGAGCGCTTGGATCTCCTGCTCCCAGCGTTTTCGTGCGGTGATGTCGTTGCCGGTTTCGAGGATCGCGACGGGGCGGCGCTGTTGATCACGCTCCAGGGACCACCGGCTCGCCACGATCACCTGGACGCCGTCTGCCTTGGTGTGCGTGAGTCCACCCTCCCATCGGTCCGTCTGCACCAACTCCTCCCAAATTTCCTCGAACGGCTTTGGGAAAAGGGTGTGAAGGAGATCTGCGGGTCGCTGGCCAATCGCATCCTTTTGTGTCCATCCGTGGAATTCTTCCGCTCCTCGATTCCAGTAGGTGATGATCCCATTGATATCCCGGACGAAAATCGTGTCATGCGTCAGATCTAACAGGCTAGCCAGCTGGGTTCGTTGTGCCACTTCGATTTCGAGCTTATCGCGAGCTCGACGAAATTCTGCCTCGACACGCCGCTGGATCGTGGCGAACCACGGGATGAGTGCGATGAATGCGGAAAGAATGATGAAATACGGGATCGCGGTGGCTTCGATGTACAGGCTATAGAGGGGCGGCACGAAGAAATAGGCGACGGACATTAAGGACACGATGGCCGCCAACACCGCAGGGCCTGGTCCTCCGTACTAAGCAGTGACAGCGACCGCAAAAAGCAGCAGCAGACCCGAGGCGTCCCGGAAATGGAAATGCTGCAGCAGCAGCGCCGCCGCCAATGCGACACCGACGGAAACAACCGCAAGTCCGTAGCGTTGGAGATGCATCAGTCGCCCCGGCCCACGATTGTATCAAGCAGTTGCGACAGGAAACCTGGCAAGGGCGGCTATACGTGACAGCAGCCATGTCGTAACCTAACTGAACTGGGCATAACGCTTCGAGCAGCATTCGCCTGTCACATTAGCTCGAAACTGATGCGATAAGGACGAAGGTTTCTGGCGACCTGTATGTTGCTTGTTGAGGACAAGAGCATCCGGGTCAGGAGAAGCCTTCATGACTGATTTCCATCCTGCCTGGCAACAAGTAGCGGTTTTTGATTCTGCGACCGGAGAGATCCGGAAGCAGAAGCTGGAGAAGGGGTTCAGGAGGGACCAGCACATCGTGTCCACCCGTACTGACGCGCGCCGAGTCAGTTATTTCTCAATCCACAAACCGATCCACAAAATGCTATGTCTTAGACGACTTGAGGGTACTTAGGCAACCTCCACGTACTTGTAAGTCATTGTAAAACCTAACCGGGGCGGATTCACACGGTGGAAGTCACAGGTTCGAATCCTGCCAGTCGCAAGAGCATCACCAAGTGCCCCCGGTTCAACTGGACTAACACCGCGCTTGCGCTGGCCGCCAAACCGTCCGCAATTAGGTTTTGCCAACGCAGAACGTGGGAACAATCTGGGAACATTTGCTGTTCCTGACTGCTCTAAGTGCCGTAGAATCGTTACCGAGCATACCCGAGAACGCCCCGTAACTCCTTGATTTTCTGGGAGTGGTTAGCGTGTGAAGATGGCACTCTGCCGCTGAGTTAAGCGCCCGCTGAACCCAACTGTTTCAATCTACCAAACCTGCGCGCAGGGCGCAAAAATCACCCGACGAACAACAGTGCCTCAATGCCTATTAAGACCGTCCCGGCGCGACCTACTATTACTCATCCGGCGTTTGGTCAGCCTTTTCCTTTGCGTCCTTCTCCGCCGATTCCGCCCCGGGCATAAGGTTCTTCAGCGGCGCCTTGCGCTGCTCGTCCAGTTCAGGGTGGGGCAGCGGCTTGCGAGGCAGCATCTGGTCACGCATGGCGGCGTTGTACACAAAGATGGCTTCTACGACTGCGGCTTGTGCCAGGTCCTCCGATGAAAGGCGCTCGTAGGTATCCATGTTCGAGTGGTGCGTGCGTGAGCCATAATCGAGCGGGTCCTGGACGAACTGGAACCCGGGAATGCCAACACCATCGAACGCTTCGTGGTCGGTGCCTCCCGTATTGCGTAGGGTCAGCGTGGTTACCCCCAGATCCCTGAGTGGCTCGATCCACTGCGCGAAGATCGGCGCGATTGCGCCATTCTCCTGCAAATACACGCCTCGGATCTTTCCGCTGCCGTTGTCCACGTTGAAGTAGCCGGAAATTTTCTGCTGCTCGGGTTTGAGCTGGACTGGCCCAGCCGGCTTTCGCTGCCACTCCGGTAGTTTGAGCTGGTCAGGGGCCGTGGACAGGGGCACGTTGCCGAAGTGCTGCTTGACGTATCCGTAGGAGCCGAACTCACCTTGTTCCTCGCCCGTCCACAAGGCGACGCGGATGGTGCGGCGAGGCTTCGCCTGCAGCGTATTCAGGATGCGCATCACTTCCATGGCAACGACTGTGCCCGCGCCGTTGTCGGTTGCGCCGGTGCCGGAAGTCCAGGAATCGAGATGGCCGCCGACCATGACAAGCTCATCCTTCAGCTTCGGATCGGTGCCGGGGATTTCGGCGATTGTGTCGTAGCCATGTTCGTGATCGCCGGTGAACTTGGTGTCAACGTTCATTTCCAACGTGACCGGGACGTGCGCCTTGAGCAGCCGGTATACTCGTCCGTAGTTCTCAATGGCCATCACCACCATGGGGAGCGGGTTGGCGTGCTCGCGTTTGTAGGCCTCCCAGCTAAAAGAGGCGCCATTGTCATCGAAGATGGTGCCGCCTGAGCCGCCGCCATTGCGCCCGTCGCGGCTGGGGAGGACCACCGCCAGGGCGTGTTCATCGGCCAGAAACTGCGCAATTTTCCGTCGCAGTTCCCGTCGTTTGGTGAGCTCCTTCATGAAGTCCTGGCTGGGCGGCTTGAGTGGGTACTCCATTAGCTTCTTAAGTTCGGAATCATCCAGGCGCGTCCAGAGAGGTTTGTCTACCGGAGGCACGTCTCGCATGGCGCCATAAAACACGATCTTACCGGAGAGCTTGCCCTTATACCGCGCCAGGTCCTTCTCTTCCTTTACGTCAAGCCAGATTACCGGTGCGTTGACAGCGCCGTTCGTCGCCGGAGACCATGGCGCTGCCTGCGCGATGAAAACCGCGGTATCGGGTGATGTCATGCGTACCCAGGTGTTGAGTTGCTGCCATCCCATGCCGAACTCGCCCCAGTCTTCCAGGTGCGCATTGCTGCATCCCATCGCGGTAAGCTGATCGCGGGTCCACTCATTGGCGTGTTTGAGATTTGGCGAACCAGTCAAGCGGGGGCCGATGTCGTCATCCAGCGCGGAGGCATACTCCATCACGTGGGAGTGCTTGATGCCTTCGTCCCGAATCTGCTGATACATGCCGTAGTCAAGCGTCTCGCGCTGCGGTTGAGGCATCTCATAGGACGGTTGATTGGCATCGCCGGACTTCGTTTTCGATTTGTCGGCCGCCGCTCCTGGGAGCGACATAGCCAGGCTGATCAACAGCGCGCAACACGGGCGCAAGCATCGATGCGACATGGGAACGGGACACTCCAATCTGCGGGGAGAAATGCTAAGGCAGCAGAGTACCAGATGAAAGGCTGCCTAACATATCCCACTGGCTTAAAGTCGCTGTCTACACTCTGCCCATCCACCGTGGGCATAGAATAAAGTGCTGTCGCGTACGACGGATCGCCGGATTTGGCAATACAATCCAGAAGCCTTATGGCACTTGAAGAGTACAAACGGAAACGCGATTTCAAGCAGACACCCGAACCGCCGCCGAAGGTCGGCAAGAGCGGACAACGGCGTTTCGTGGTGCAGAAGCACCGTGCGACGCGTCTGCACTACGACTTCCGCCTGGAGATGGAGGGCGTGCTGAAATCGTGGGCCGTCCCCAAGGGACCGTCGCTGGATCCGGCCGATAAGCGCCTCGCCATGCAGGTGGAGGATCATCCGGTTTCGTACTTCGATTTTGAGGGCATTATTCCGTCCGGCAACTACGGTGCAGGCACGGTGATGGCATGGGACATGGGAACGTGGGAGCCGGAGGGCAACGCCTCCGAGATGCTGCACAAGGGTGACCTGAAATTCCGGCTGGATGGTAAGAAACTGAAGGGCGGCTTCGCCCTGGTACACATGAAGTCACGACGGCCGGGAACCAAGGGCACCGAGTGGCTGCTCATCAAGCATCGCGATGCCTACGACGAGCCAGGGTATGACATCGATCAATATGATTACTCGGTGCTGACCAAGCGCTCGATGGACAAGATCGCCGGCGATGCCGGCTCGGCAGACTGGAAGAGCCGTCCGGCTTCCGTCGCCGCCCGGTCGAACAAGAACGACTGGCTGGCTGAGTCGATTGCCAAGCATGATGCAAGACGAGCGAACGACGCGAAGCAATCGGCGACGGGTAAAACAACAAAGACCGCTGTTGCGAAGAGCGCGAAGGTAAAGCCCACCCAACCGAATCCCCCAGCAAAAGAAGCTTGGGTGGGGCACCCGAAGACCTCACGTGCCAGCGTTGCCGGCAGCGCAAAAAAAAAAGCGCCGCGCAGGCTGACAACCCGCCCAAAAGAGTAATTCCCCAGGTCCCTCCAATCGGCCACAAAGCGCCGATGCCGCATGTCATCCATCCCATGCTGGCCACGTTGGTGGACCGCGCTTTCGACGATCCTCAATGGCTCTACGAAATCAAATGGGATGGCTATCGGGCCGTAGTTTATCTCGACGGCCGTTCCGCTCGCCTGGTTTCACGCAATCAAAACGACCTGACCGCCGCCTATCCTGAGCTAGACTCCATTGGCGATTACGTCAACGCGCGCACCGCGATCCTTGACGGCGAGATTGTCGCGCTCGACGAGCAGGGCCGGCCCTCGTTCGGACTGATGCAGCAGCGGACGGGGGTTGGCTCCGGAGGCCGTCGCATCCGTCGCACGCGCGACGACATTCCCGTGATGTATTACGTCTTCGATCTGCTTTACCTCGATGGCTATAACGTGATGGACGCTAAACTGGAGCAGCGCAAGGAGCTGCTGGCCTCGATCCTCGCGCCCAGCGAGCTACTCCACTTTTCCGACCATTCCATCGGAAACGGCAAAGCGCTACTTGAATTTGCGGCCGAGCGTCAACTGGAAGGCATCGTGGCCAAGCAGCGGAGCAGCCAGTATGTGCAAGAACGAAGCCGCGAGTGGCTCAAGATGAAGATCGTGCAGCAGCAGGAGTGCGTGATTGGCGGCTACACTGATCCGCGCGGTGCACGTGAAAACTTTGGGTCGGTGGTGCTGGGACTTTACGACGACAACGGCAAGCTGATTCACGTTGGCCATGCCGGCAGCGGTTTTACCGTGCAGTCGCACGCTGAATTATGGAAGCGGCTGCATGCACTGGAGACCACCCACAGCCCGTTCTTCGGCAGAGTGGAAAGCACAAGGCCGGTCCATTTCGTTAAACCCGAACTGGTGGCGGAAATCAAGTTCACGGAGTGGACGCACGAAGGGCAGAGCGGCGGGGTAAAGATGCGCGCGCCGGTATTTGAGGGACTAAGATTCGACAAAAGGCCAACGGAGTGCATCTTCGAGCGTCCTTTGCGCGCCGGCAATGGTGGCGTAGCTTGACGTGGCAAGGCGCTAGGATTTTCCTTGCCCGTTGCGAATACGCTCGCGGATCGGAAATCTAGCGATGCGGCTCTCCCGTTCTCTGGTGTTGATCTACGTCGCAGGCTTCCTGCGCTCGCTGGGAGTGGGCCTGCTCGGCGTCATTCTTGCGGTGTACCTCGCACGAGTAGGCGTCAGCTCGACCGGCATCGGACTTGTCATTGGAGCCGGATTGTTCGGTGCTTGTGCGGCAACCGCGGTTGTGGCGTGGGCCGGAGCGCGTGTCGGATACCGCACTTCTCTCATTGTCTTGTCCCTGCTGGCAGCGGTCGGCGGGATTGCGCTGGCAGTTCTGCCGTCTTTCCCAGTTCTGTTGTTCCTTATTTTCATCGGGATGGTGAACGGCATGGGGACCGACCGCAGCGCGGCCTTCGCGCTGGAGCAGGCCATCATTCCCGGGCTCGTCGCCGACCGTAGCCGGACATGGGCGCTGTCCTGGTACAACGTTCTGCTGGACAGCGGTGGTGCACTGGGAGCGCTCGGTGCCGTCCTGCCGTTGGCCATCAGCGCCTGGACACAGGCAGACCTGGTGACGGCATACCGTTATGTTTTCACCGGATATGCGCTCCTTCATGCCGGCGTAGCAGCTTTGTATCTTCTACTTCCAGCCCAACAGGAATTGGTGCACCACCACAGGCCCGTGAAACACGAAGGCATTGTTTCGCCGCAGAGCAAGAAAACCATCCATCGCATCGCCGGCTTGTTTGCGATTGACGCCTTCGGCGGAGGCTTCCTGACCGATGCTCTGGTCTCCTATTGGTTTTTCCAGCGTTTCGGGATAAAGGAGCAGCAACTCGCACTGCTGTTTTTTACTGTTCATGTGCTGAACGCGCTTTCGCATCTCGGAGCTGCCTGGATTGCCCAGCGAATTGGACTGGTGAACACGATGGTGTTCACTCATCTGCCTTCGAGCTTGTTTCTCATTGCCGTGCCGTTTGCCTCGGGCCCGAAATTGGCGGTGGCGCTGTTTCTGCTCCGGGAGACATTCGTGGAGATGGACGTGCCCACGCGTCAGTCCTATGTGGCAGCCCTGGTGCAGCCGCAGGAGCGCCCTTACGCTAGCGGAATTACCAACATCACTCGGACAGGGGCATGGGCGGCAGCGTCGGCGCTATCGGGATTTCTGATGCAGTTCGCGTTTTCGGCACCGCTGGTGCTTGGCGGAACACTCAAAATCGCGTAC
>JBKQKT010000048.1:0-6723 GCA_052147365.1 Candidatus Korobacteraceae bacterium
ATCGGAGGGTTTGGCAGGTCGGCAGGAAGGAACGTCTGCGCAGAATTGATCGCGGCCTGGACTTCCTGCTCAGCGACGTCGATGTTCTCTTCCAGATTGAACTGCAGCGTAATGACGGATGCGCCAAAGGAGCTGCTGGAAGTCATCTGGCTGAGGCCGGGAAGTTCGCCAAACTGCCGCTCCAGCGGCGCTGTTATCGAAGAGGCCGTCACATCCGGGCTGGCCCCGGGATAGAACGTCACCACTTGGATGGTCGGATAATCCACCTGCGGCAGAGCGGAGATGGGAAGTTGCTTGTAGGCGACAATTCCCACCAGCAACAGCCCCGTCATCAACAGTGACGTGGCGATGGGCCGAAGAATGAATGGCCGCGAAATACTCATGTCTGCGATCCGATGTTGCCCGTGGTCTGCTGATTCTGACGGGCCGGAGCTTGCGGGGCCACGCGGCTTCCCGCCTGTAGCTTCTCCTGTCCGTCGGTAACAACTCTCTCGCCTCCCTGCAGACCGGAGGCAACCACAACAGTGGCCCCCTGGGTCAGCGCAAGCTGTACAGGGCGCATCTGCACAGTGTTGTTGCTATCCACCACGTAAGTGAAGGAGCCGTCGGGTCCGCGCTGAATGGCGCTGGCAGGGACGGTTACCGCGTTCTTTCTTGCCTCCAGCAGCAAGCGCGCATTGACGAACTCATTGGGCCACAGATTGTTATCGGGATTGTCGAAGATGGATTTCAGCTTCGCCGTGCCCGTCGTCTGGTCAATCTGGTTATCGATGGTCAGTAGCTTCCCCACACCTAGCTTGGTTTGATCGTCACGGCTATAGGCGTCAACCTCCAGCGCGCCTTGCTTCATGTGCATTGCTACAGTTTGCAACTGGTCTTCCGGCAACGTGAACACCACGGCGATAGGATGCAACTGCGTAATCACCAACATGGGAGTGTTGCCTGCGGCAGTGACGTAGTTGCCGGGATCGACCTGGCGCAGCCCCACCCGGCCATCAATGGGAGACTTGATATAGCAGTAGGTCAGGTTCAGCTTGGCGTTTTCGATGGCCGCTTTGTCGGCAGCGATAGTGCCCTCGTAGGTCCCAAACGATGCCTCCAGCGTGTCCAGGTCCTGCTTGGCAATAACGCCCTGCTGATACAACACCTTGTTGCGCTCGTACTGGGCTTTGGCGTTGGTGAGTTGGGCCTCGTCCTTCTGCAGATTGGCCTGCGCCTGGTCCAAAGCTACCTGATAGGGACGAGGGTCAATGACGATCAGCAATTGGCCCGTCTTTACGTCCTGCCCTTCGCGAAAGTTTACCTGCATGATCTGCCCGTCAATGCGCGTTTTCAGGGAAACGGTATTGAAGGCCTGTACCGAACCTAACCCGGTGAGATAGACGTTGAAATCGCCCTGTTTCACTGTAGCTACACCGACCGGAACAGCAGGTGGCGGTGCACTGGCCTTGGCGCCTTTGGCCTGCTGTGAACTGCAACCGGCCAACGCGGCGCAAATCGCCAGCGCCAGCCCCAAGCCTAGTCCCAGTCCGAGGACCCCCTGTCTCTTCAAGCAACCCTCCTGGCAGCGACAGACGCGGCTATCTGGTAGATGTCACCACGGCTTATCACGTCGCCTTACTGCAATTACACACGCATATTGCAGTACTATTGCATTCAATATTATTAGACCTCACGGGGTCAGGGACAGCGGTTAAAAGCGGTAAAGGAAAGTTAAGTTTTGTGAAGCCGTCAAATACATCACGTAACAATTCTTCACCGCCGGAGCGCGCCGGAAAGAGCAAAATAAATCCCGTGAACCGTCTGCTCATCGTGGATGACGACCACGCTCTTGTCAAGCTCCTGAAGCGCTTTCTGGAAGGGGAAGGCTTCCAGGTGGACGCGGCCTACGATCATGCCACCGGATTGAGCGCTGCGCTGGCCGGCGGACACGAACTGATCGTGCTGGATGTCATGCTCCCGGGCGGGTCGGGATTCGAGTTGCTGAAGGAACTGCGCCGCCAGTCAAAGGTTCCGGTCCTCCTGCTGACCGCCAGAGGGGAAGCGGTGGACCGCATCGTTGGCCTCGAGATCGGCGCTGATGATTACCTCAGCAAGCCGTTTGATCCGCGCGAACTGGTCGCCCGAATCCGCGCCATCTTTCGTCGCACACGCGAACCGGCGGCAGGCGAAGCTCGTCCGGAACAAGACGAGGTACTGACCGTTGGCGATGTCCGGATGTCCCTCGGCGCCCGCACGGTCGTATGCGCCGCCAAGCCCGTAGATCTCACGTCCGTCGAGTTCAATGTTCTGGAGCTGCTTTTGCGCCAAGCCGGCAAGGTGGTCACGCGTGAGCAAATCGCCGAAGCCGCGCTGGGCCGCTCCTTGAATTTCCTCGATCGCAGCGTTGATGTGCACGTCAGTCACGTGCGCCGCAAGCTGGCCGCCTGCCTGGGAACCGACGAATTGATCAAGCCCATTCGCGGCATCGGCTACTTCCTTGCTGCCGACACGGCGGAGAAGAGCAAGGCATGAACCGGCGGCTGTTCTGGAAAATCTTTCTTCCATTCTGGGTGGCACAAGCCATGCTGCTCGGAGCCTTGTACCTCCGCCTGCATTACCGCATTTCTTCCGAGCACCCGTGGTGGATCCAGACAGAGCGCCGCGAGATGCCGGTACTGGCTGACCTTGCCGCCCAAACTTTTGAGCAACAGGGACAGGCCGGACTTGCAGCCCTGCTGGACAAAATGTCGTTGCCCAACCGCTCCCGCTTCTGGCTGGTCGATGGGTCAGGCCATGAACTTTCCGGTCGCGAGATTCCCCCACGGATTCTTAACGATGCGAGCAAGGCGGAAAAGACCGAGGGCCTGCATCATTCCTACGAAGCCAACGTGCTGGCTGCGGCCACCGCTACCTCGCGTGGAAAATACACTCTGATTTCCGAACTGGTACCGGCGCCGCTCAAAGAGCGCGTTCCCGGCGACATCCTCTGGACCTTGAAGTACGGCACCATCTTCTCGGCAATCGTGTGTTTACTGATCGCGCACTATCTGACCAAGCCCATCGAACGGCTGCGCAACGCGACCCATCAGCTTGCCCGTGGGAATCTTGACATCCGCGCCGGCGAAAACCTGGGCAAGCGCCGCGACGAGATTGCCGACCTGGTGCGCGACTTTGACGTGATGGCGGGGGAGCTGCGCAAGCAGATCAAGAGTGAGCGAAGCCTGCTGAGCGGCGTTTCCCATGAGCTGCGCTCGCCGATTGCGCGCATCCGCCTGGCACTGGCCCTGGCGCGAGAGACGGACGGCCCCGAGCACCATGAGATGCTCGACCGCATCGAGCAGGACACCATTCAACTGGATGCCATGCTGGAACGGATTTTGACCGTCTCGCGGCTGGAAAGCGGACAGCTCAAGCCGCACTTCGAGCAGCTTTCCCTGAACGAACTGGTGGATGACGTGCTGCACGATGCCCGATTCGAAGCAGCGTCAACCGACGCTACGATCGCCTGCACGACGGTCGCGAGCGACATCCAGGTCACCGCTGACCCCGGCCTGTTGCGCAGCGCCATCGAGAACGTGGTGCGCAATGCGATTTTTTATTCGGGCGAGGGCGGCAAGATTGAGGTGGAACTTACCCGCAGCGAAGGCGGGGCTTCTGTGACGGTGCGCGACAATGGTCCCGGCGTGCCGCAGGACAAAATGCAGCTCATCTTCGAGCCCTTTTACCGGGTGGACGATTCACGCGGCACCACGACTGGCGGAATGGGCTTAGGCCTGGCACTTGCCAACAACGCCATCGTGGCACACGGCGGGGGCATCATCGCGCACAACGTCGAGCCGCACGGTCTGGAGATCCAGCTTCTGATTCCGCAGCGTCCTCACCCGCCGGCAGCCGGCGAGAGCTACGGGCCCTTCGTGCTTCAGACTACGGTCAGCAGGCCGGGATAGCGCGCATCGAGTGATAGTCAGCTTCGAAGCAATCGGCTCGGTGCCACCGATTGCGAGTGAGATGGGGATTTATCACCACCTATCCGAGGATTGGCAAGAAAAGCCAGTTTCTAAGTCGCCAATGACTCGCCAATTTACAAGCGATTCTGGCGTTATGAGCTGCCATCGTGATTTTGCAACAAGGGTGCTTCACTTGGGTGCGAGCAAGGCAGTGCATTCGTCCTTACCCCATAGGTTATCCTGCGCTCAGGAGTACACTGATTGGCGATTTTGGGGCAACGTGCGATGTGCTGGTGGAATGCTGTGAAATGCCTCCTACGACTATGGCTTTTCTTCTTCATGTTCAGTCCCGCCAGCTTCACCCAATCAAACGCTCACATCGATACGCCTCCTCTTGTAACGATTGATTCCGGGACGCTGGAAGGTGCGCACTTCGGGCCCGCAGCGGACGAAGTGATGTTCCTGGGCATTCCTTTCGCCGCTCCGCCTACCGGTGCGCTGCGTTGGAAAGCGCCCCAGCCCGTCGAGAAATGGCAGGGCGCCCGCAAGGCGACGTCGTTTGGGCCCGCTTGCCCTCAGAAGGATGACCCAGTACTTGATGCGGCGGTAAAGGGACTTCAGAGCATTGAACCCTATTTCACCTATCGCAGGGATGAAGACTGCCTTTATTTGAACGTGTGGACGGCGAACCTGCCGGGAACTCACGGCGACGCCGGGAAACTTCCCGTGATGTTCTGGATTCACGGAGGAGGCGAGGTCACTGGCACAGGCCAACTTCCTCCGCTTCTCGGGCCTACGCTGGCACGAAAGGGAGTAGTACTGGTAAGCATTAACTATCGTCTTGGCGCGCTCGGCTTCCTGGCCCATCCGGCCCTCACGGCGGAATCGCCGCATCATGTCTCAGGGAACTACGCACTTCTTGACCAGATCGCCGCTCTGGAATGGGTCCAGCGCAACATCACCAAGTTCGGCGGAGATTCCACAAACGTAACCGTCTTCGGCGAGTCAGCGGGCGGCGCGAACATCTGTTTCCTGATGGCGTCGCCGCTGGCAGGTGGCCTGTTTCAACGCGCCATTCTGGAGAGCAATGTTTGTAGCGATTACATTATTCCTGCGCTAAAGAATTCCGCCAACTACACCTCCCACTATGAGAGTGGCGTCAGCACGTCGGAAGGGAAAGGTATTCGACTCATGCGGGCTTTGGGCATTTCCGACGGCCCCGATGCGCTGGCGAAACTGCGTTCGAAGACTCCGCAGGAAATCATGGCGGTCTCCGGCTTCATCGCCAGTCACACCATAGACGGCTGGGTACTCACCGAACAGCCTGCAATCACGTTCGCTCAGGGGCGGCAGACCAGGGTGCCTGTGATCGTCGGAAGCAATTCCGATGAAGGCACGAATATGGTCGAAGAAATTATGAACAGTCCCCCCACGCTGGCCAACTACAAGGCCTTCGTGCAGGACGAATTCCTCGAATACGCCGACGAAGTGTTTAGCCAGTATCCAGCAGCTACGGAGGCGGAGGCTCGCTCTGCGGCGATAGCCTTTGTAACGGATTACGCTTTCGGCAATGGCGTTCACGTCTTCGCCCGGGATATGACACGCGCCGGACAGAAAACCTGGTTCTACTACTTCACCTATCCGGGGAAGGGAAAGTACGCCGGCCGCGGCGCCTTCCACGGTTTGGAACTATATTTTGTCGCGGGATTCTTGCGTCAGGACCGTTGGGGCGAACCTGATGCTGAAGACAGGAAGCTCATGGACTTAATGTCTGGGTACTGGACGCAGTTCGCGAAGACCGGCGACCCCAATGGTCCGGGTCTTCCGCCGTGGCCAGTCTACGATCCCAAAGCCGACCTAGTGCTAGAGATCGGGCACGAGGTAAAACTGCGGCCCACTCCTCACACGGACAGTTTCCTTCTGTTCGAACGCACCCTGAACAGTATGCTCGCGGCGATACCACAAGCGGGCAAAGTTCCGCCGAACACGAGTCCGCAGAAATGAACAAGAAGAGCAGGTGAAATTAAGCACTGCGGCGTGCTACGAACCAGTGAAACCGAAGTAGACACGCAACCTTGATCACGAGCGGAGTAGCCCAGGTCAGGCTCCGGTCAAGTGACGATCTACCGAGAGGTTAACTGTCCGTAGATAGTTGGCGAGAACAGGCCAAGTCATAACCTAACTCGGGCGGTGTCGTTAGCCGGGTGCCCCACTCAACCTTCTTTTGGTTGAGTGGGTGTTTTGACAGCGTTACTGACGAACTTCACTCTGCAACTTCACTCTCCGAGGCTTGTGCCCGACGTAAACCTGGGAACTGTACGATTTCCCACTCATTCGCAAACACCGCAAATGAGTGGGGCACCCGGCCGGTTTTCCATGAGACGCCTCCTTCCAGAAAGAATTGGCACCGGGCGGTGTCGTTAAGGGACTCTCGCGCCTCGAGATTATGTGTCCATCCGTTCGACCCATTGAGCGCGCCATGCGGGGGCCACGAATGGATCCGCAAAGTATTGTGTTTCCCGCGCAACCTTGGCGCCCCTGAACTCCATGATGCTCACGGTGTAGGACGGCTTGCCGTCATAGGTCAGAATGAATTCGGTGACCCAAAGATCACCGCTGCCAATGATTCGCTGGACAGCAAAACGCTTTTTGCTCGGCTGACTGGCGCGTTGGTTCTGTATGTTGCTTCGACCGCGGGTTCGCTCGCCTGACTGAGGGTATTCCAGCACCGCGTCCTCGTGATAGATGCGGTGCTCCGTTTCAAAATCGTTAGCATCGGACGCCGCCCAATGCC
>JBKQKT010000049.1:0-5301 GCA_052147365.1 Candidatus Korobacteraceae bacterium
TACCAGCCCGCTGGAGGTGACTTACGGTTCTTCACGCACCAATCGCCGCGATGCGTCACCTGCTTGCGCAGCATCCATTCGCAGGGCTGTACCAAACGCGGATCATTGGCTGAAACGCCACTCTCGGCCAGAGCGAACACTGCGTAGCCGTGTCCCATACCGGCGACATGCAGGGCTGCATGCGAAAGGTCGTTTCCTCTTCGATGCCCAGCTTCTCGAACTCATCCATCGCCCGAATAACTTGCGGGTCGTCCAGCGAATACCCAAGGCAGCGCAGCGCGATGATGGAGTTCATAATGCCGGGATAGATGGCGCCCAGTCCATCACTCATCTCCATGCGCTCCAGCATCCACTTCTCGGCGACCTTGAGCGCGCGTGAACGCAAGGGACGCACATGCACTCGCTCCAGAAAGTGCACCAGACGGTCGAGCAGCAGGAAGAAGTTACGCCAGCTTACCGGCTTCTGCGCCCAGTGAAGGCGTAACTGGCTTTTTGTGCGGCCGCCGACAAACAGCTCCTCAATTCCCTGCTCCGCTGGAATTTTCTTGAACGGCTTCTTGGCGTAAGCAATCGACAGCGGCACCAGAATGGCGCGCGACCAGGATGAGATCTCGTAGAGGTTGAACCAGAACCACTTGGGAAACAGCACAATCTCCGGCGGTATCGCCGGCACCGCATCGTAGTCATACTGCCCGAGGAAGCAGAGATAAATCTTGGTAAAGGTGTTGACCTCGGTCACTCCGCCCAGCGCGAGGATGCGCTCGCGTGCCTTCCGCAATTGCGGCTGATCAGGGCTGTAACCCGCCATTTTGAGCGCAAAGTACGCCTTTACCGAAGCGCTGATATTGGAAGGGCCGCCATTGTAGATCGGCCAGCCGCCGTCTTCGTTCTGGCGGTCCAGGATCTCGTTCGCGCACTTCTGCGTGCGCACTGAATGTTCCGTTCCGAGCAGCCGATGCAGCAGGATGTAGTCCGAAACCAGGGTGGTGTCGGCACCGAGTTCACCACACCAGTAACCTTCTTCCTGGGTTTGCGTGGAAAACAGGAATCGCCGCGAGGCATCGATGGCCGCGGCTACGCGGCTCTTAATGTCGTCGATTTTGCCGAACCGCATTTCTGCAGGACTTGGGGAATCTGCCATCGCTTGCCTACTCCGCCGCCTGCTCCGCGAGCGAGGGGGCAGCGCCAATCGCCTCCACAATTTCGGCAGGCAATCCAAAGCGCACGTGTTCGGGCATCACTTCCACCTCGCGCAGGTCGGTAAAGCCCTGCTCACCAAGAAAATCAACCGCCTCCTGCACCAGGATTTCCGGGGCTGACGCGCCGGCGGTCAGGCCTATCGTCTTCACGCCCTGCAACCATCCCGGCCGAATAGAGCGGTAGTTCTCGATGAGATACGACTTTGTTCCCAAATTACCCGCCACCTCAACCAGCCGGTTCGAATTCGAGCTATTGTCCGAGCCCACAACCAGCAGCAGGTCGCATTCGGCGGCAACTTCCTTCACTGCGGTCTGCCGGTTCTCCGTCGCGTAGCAGATGTCCTGGGCATGCGGGCCTTTGATATTGGGAAATCTCCGGCGCAGCGCCTCGATCACATGGCGCGTTTCGTCCAAGCTGAGCGTGGTCTGGGTCAGGTACGCCACGCGCTCCGGATCGCGAACGACCAGATTGTCCACATCCTCGGGCGCATCCACAACCTGGGTGACAGTGGGAGCTTCGCCCAATGTCCCGATAACTTCGTCGTGATCGCGGTGTCCAATCAGGATCAGCGAGTAGCCTTCGCGCGCGAACTTCACCGCCTCCACGTGAACCTTAGTGACCAGAGGGCAGGTGGCATCAATCACCCGCAGCTCGCGCAGCTTGCTCGACTCACGCACCTCCGGAGCAACGCCATGAGCGCTATAGATGACCCGCTCGCCAGCCGGCACTTCCTCGACGCTGTCGACGAAAATGGCGCCCTTGGCGCTCAACTCATCCACCACATAACGGTTGTGGACGATCTCTTTGCGCACGTAAATGGGCGCTCCAAAGGTCTCCAGCGCGATGCGAACAATGTCAATGGCCCGCACCACCCCGGCGCAGAAGCCCCTCGGCTTCAACAAGAGCAAGGTTTTGGCATTACTTAAAGTCATTCTTGTGTTGTCCAGTATATGGGTTAGGCCGCTTCTTCCCCACAATGACTTTATTGTAACAGCGCCGGAATCAGCAATGTAACCAGCTGCATTGGGACCAAATGCAGGTAGCCCTAACTATGCGCATTTTGGAGTGACGCGGACAACTTTGATGATTTATAGTGTTGCTACCGCAAAAGTTAAGTGTTAGGGGCGAATCAAGAACAGTCTCGGCAACGCTTGCAGAGACGAGGAGAAAAACATGCGTGCAAAGTCATGGGTATCCAAGGTTCTGATCTTCACTAGTGTGCTTCTGTTGTTGGCCATCCCCGGATTTTCCCGGGACAAGTACGAAACCATCGACGCCACCGCCTGGGGAACCAGCACCCAATTAGGGCGCAACATCGGCGTCACGCTGATCATCTACGAGTGGTCCACACCTGAGGATAAGGCCGTTCTCACTGAAGCTTTCCAGAAAGGTTCCAACAAGGGGTTGGTGAACGCTCTGGAAAAGATGAAGGCGGTGGGCCATATCAGCATTACCGGCACACTCGGGTACGACGTCAGCTTTATCCGGTTGATCCCAACGCCAACAGGACGCAAGATCCGCTTCGTAACCAACCGTCAAATCAGGTTTGGGGAAGCCTATTATGATACCCAATCCCAATCGTTTGACTTGACTGCGGGCGAGATCGACATCAACGACCAGGACAAGAGCAAGAGCGCGGGCGTCCTGTACCCCGCGGCCCAATTGGGCATCGGTGATGATGGGCAGTTGACCCTCAATCTCAATCAGAATGCCTGGAGACTTGGGGACATCATCGATTGGAAGGGAACGCAAGGCGAAAACTAGCGTCGGGTTCCATCGTTGTTGCACTTCAACATCGAAAGGTAGGTCGGTCATGAAAATTCAGCGCTGCTTTACCATTTGCTGCTCCCTGTTTCTGCTAGTTGTTGGTTTGGTGCCTAACTCTGCGAGAGCCGAGGAAAAAAAGAAGGGCAATAAATATGCCTGTTCGGAGCCCAATCCTGCCAGTCAGTGCAATGCTGGTAATACCTGCGGTGCAGACTGTCAGATAGACGTGAAGCGAACAGCTTCTTCGTCTTCCGCCACGCCAAACATTTCCGGCGCAAAGGGAAATTCTCTGTTCTGTGTCAAAACCGGGACGACGGTAACGTGGATGTCCTCGTCGAAGAACACGGGGTTTCTCGTCGACTTCGGGCCTACCTCCCCATTCGATCCTGATGATCCGATCATGGGTGGCAGCAAGAAGTCCGTGCCGGTCAAGGCTGCCAAACCGGGTTGTTATATGTATAACTTTCAAGCCACCGATTCCACCGGCATCTACGGGATGAGCAAGGCATCACAGGCGGAGTTGATCGTTATCGGCGGGCAGTGAGAAGTGCCGTGGACTGCTTACGCTTGCGGGCAGCGTCAGCAGTTCCCTGCTCGACAACCGTGCAATCGCTTCCCACACACTTTTTCAGCGCCCAACAACAATGCGATAGCTGGACCCCCTGCCCACATCAGGCCCTCCAGAGTATCGCCGACTCAAGGAGAAGGAATGAATTCGCAGCACAGATGCCTTTTTGCTGTCCTCATGGCAATGTTGTTGAGCCTGCTATTCTGCTTGCCAGCCTTCGCCGAGGAACCTGCCACACCCGCGGAACTCACGGCCCAGGACCAGACCCCCAACGGTCCGGCGCCGCAGAAGGCGGCCAGTTCCAACGACGATGGCTGGCACTTCATCGTCGCGCCCTACCTCTGGTTCCCGGGAATTTCCGGGACCGTCGGCGCGCTCGGTCACGATGCCAGCGTGCATGTCTCGGCCTCCGATGTCTTGTCATACTTCAACTTCGGAATCATGGGCTACGTCGAGGCGAGGAAGGACCGGTTCGTGTTCCCGGTCGATTTTATGTGGGTGAGGCTGACAGACGATAAGGGGTTTCCCTACACTGATCTCACGGACAGGTCGGTCAAGGTGTATGTAACTGAGTCGATCTTAACCCCGAAGTTCGGATACCGCGTAGTGGATGGCGAAAGGTTTAAGGTCGATGCCTTGGTGGGCATTCGCTATTGGCATCTGGGCGAGAACCTCACCTTGAATCCCTCGGGCTTTTACCAATCACAATCGGCCAACTGGGTTGATGGCCTTTTCGGCTCGAGGATCCAGGTGGCGTTTTCACCCAAAGTGGCGCTCAACATTTTCGGGGACGTCGGCGGTGGCGGCTCGGCCATGGACTACCAGGCGGGTGGCGTGCTCGGTTACAAGATCAAACCCAGCATCGCCTTGCAGCTCGGCTGGCGCTATCTGTATGACAGATACCATGGCGACCATCAGTTTATCTGGGATGTGCACGAGAGTGGCCCGATGCTCGGCGCGACCTTTGAGTTCGGCGGCAGACCGCCGGCTCCTCCGGCGGCCAGCTGTTCGGTGTCGCCTGCGGCGATCTGGTCGGGCGATCCGGTCACAGCCACGATCAGCACCCAGTATTTCAACCCCAAGCACACCCTCACCTACAACTGGAGCAGCACAGGCGGCAAGATTTCCGGCACGGGCACAACCGCAACGGTTGATACCGCAGGGCTGGCTCCCGGCGGCTATACAGTTTCGGGAACGGCCACCGATGAAAAAGAGAAGAAGAACAATATCGCTAGCTGCAGTGCTCCGTTCACCGTAAAGCAGCCGCAGCCCCCGGTGGTAAGCTGCTCGGCCAATCCGGCCACGATTGCCATCGGCCAGCCGGCAACCATCACCATGACCGCCACGGACCCGCAGGGATGGCCGATGACCTATAGCTGGTCGGCTACTGGTGGTCAGTTGAGCGGCAGCGGCACTTCGGCCACAGTAACGGCTACCAATGCGGATGCAGGGAACACCATCACTGTAACGGGAACAGCGAGCGACGCGCGCGCCAACCTGAGCAGCAGTTGCACTGCGTCAGTAAACGTGCCGCCGGTCCAGAAGTGCGTCAACATCGAGGATTGGGGCGAGTGCACCTTCGAGAAGAACCCCAAGAAACCGTGGCGCGTGGACAACGATTGCAAGGACACGCTCGACAAACTGTCTCTGCGGTTGCAGCAGATGCCCAATGGCAAGCTGGACATCGTGGGCTACACCGACGAGAAGGAAGTCGTGAAAGAGCAGACCCTGGGTTCGCAACGCTCCGTGAACGTCAAGTACTACCT
>JBKQKT010000050.1:0-3168 GCA_052147365.1 Candidatus Korobacteraceae bacterium
CCGAGCACAAGCTTCTCAGCGTATTTGGGGGACGGGGCATGTTCGCAGCCATACGCACCCAGCATCCATTCCACGATGGCATCCTGCGTCAGGGCACCGGCCATCGGATCACCTTGCGAATTTCGTACCGCTTCGACGGTCGCCATCGGCTTGCCGATGGCGGAGGAGGCAACGCCCATCAGATAACCACAGAGAAGGCCCGGCAGGGTGCGCCGCATCGCTGGGTCCGGCCATCGCGTCACCGCCGCTGGATCAACCAGGCGATCCAGGTATTGATGGAACTTGGCGAATCGGTCAAAGATGCTTCGGTCCCGTTCGCCCTGGGGTGTCGGTACAAAGATCGATATGCCCGGAAATCGCCTGCCGACGCGCGCCGATGCCTGGATATATTCAGCGACAAGACGCGTGAAACCCGCAAAGACGATGACGTTGAATCTATCCACGTCCACGCCATGCCCAATGATGTTGGTGGTCACCACGCCGCGAACGCGCGTGCTTGGATCGGCGTCGCTCGTCATGGCCTTAAGACCGTCCATGGTCGCGATCATGTGAGAAACATCAACGCCGCCATTAAACATCTCAATCAGCAGTTCGCCGTGCTGGGGAGAGCTGTCTTGCAGCTCACGCCTGACCCGCGACTCGATAGCTTCGGCCACCTGGTCTGAGCCTTTGCGCGTCAGGACATAGGTGAGAGCCAGTTCATAGAGGAATACGAGTTCCTTCTTTTCGGCTTCGGTAAGCCCCCCGGTCGCATAGATCGCAGCTGCCCGCGCGGGGTCGCTGGCAATCAGCTCGCGCGCTTTCTGTATTTCTTGGTAGAAAATCGACAGTGCCTTTGTGACGGCGGGCGTGTGCTTGCGCCCAACCCCCAGGAGACCCACGAAGATGCGCCCCGCCCGCCCTACGCTCTGCCGGTAGTAGAAAGAATCGTCGGCGTCTGGTCCATGGGCGGGAAACTGGCGGGCACCTTTCAGGTAAAGCTCCCATGCCTGTCGCTCAAAATCCTGGATGGTCGCTGTCGCACCGATGATCTTCCAGGGCTTGGCCTTCAGGCTCTTAAAGAGAGCGATAATGCCGGTCTCATAATGCGCATCGAAAGTTCCCAGTTCTTCATTGAGAAGGTGAAGCTCATCTTGGACCAGGACCGCAGGTGCCGGGTCGTGAAAAGGCCCGTACTGGACAGGCGCACCCTCACAAGTCAGTGTATGTTCGCCGCGCCCTAACGCGGCTGCGGCCTCGCAGAGGTCATTGGATTTGTTGAAGCTGGCACCGTGCTTGTTGCAAATGAGGTCTATCCGCCCAAAGATATTGGAGAACCGGTAGTTCTGTCCGAAAAGCGCCAGCTTGTCGACGGTAGAGACGATAACGGTTGGGACAAAGCGGTAAATATCCTGATCTGTGACGTAAACAGGAAGGCGTTCCGACGCGGCGCTGCATTTGGCGTTGGTGCAGCGATGTTCGATCAGGCGAAGGGAGGGTTCGTACCCCACCGCCGCATCCGCGTCGCAGAACGGACACTTGAAAATTCGCTGATATCTCGCATCGATTCCATGCCGGACATAGCGCTGGTGAAGCTCATCGTTGACGCTATTCGGGGTCACAGTGCTCCCGACGAAATAACCGATGCTGAATCGTGCTCCTTTCAGGCCGTTCTGTTTTCGAATGATCTCTGCAGCGGCGAGCGCGCGGGCAAGCCGCTGGAGCTGCTGGAACGTCAAAAGCCTGAGTGGGAAACGCACGAAGGCAGTGTTGCCGAAGCGTTTGCCGCGCAGCCGATCAAAGAACGCCTGCCACAAAATGATTCCCATAAACGCTTCGGTCTTGCCGCCGCCTGCGGCAAACCAGAGCAACTCCACCTTGCCGTCGGAATCATCTCTGAGCTGCGGATATTCACGCGAGGCAAGCTCTGGCAGCAAGGAGACAATGAACGCGATCTGGAATAGCCGCCAGCGCAGGTGTTGTTTATTGGCAATCTGCATGGCCTGGTTCATCAGCTGGAACGCCTGAAGCACGAAAGGATAAGCGGGGTCTTTGAGCAACTCGACGCCGCGCTTGAACCGGGTCACCTCCTTGCTGAAGTCAACCCGTGAAGTCCCCGCCTCCGCACGCTCGAGACCGCTTAAGGAAAGCACCTTATCGGCCCATTCCTTGCTGTCGTAGTCGTCCATGTGGTGGGCAACCGATTTCAGAATAGGTACGGGGTTTGAGGCCAGTGCAGCGAAGGTCGGATCGGCGTCGCTAAACTCGCGGGCCTCAAGCCGGGGTGTTTCAGCAAGCGGCACGCTTTCGGCGGTAAGCCGGATATCGTTACCGATCACTTCTGCCTCTACATGGGAATTGATGCCGACACCGGCCATCTCGCGGTCGTAGCGGAAGCTTGCAGGCAGTTCCTGAAAGATCGTAGGGCGATGCACTGCAACCGGAATCTGGACTGTCAGCCGGATCGCGTAGAGATTGGCGTCGAGAAAATCACCCTGCGCCCTTCCCGGAACTGGGCTGTCGTTAATAACGCGCATTGCGACGCGGACAGCTGAGGGCTCGGTGGGAACGCGGATGAGTCGCACATCGATGATTGCCTTCCAGAAGGGAACAAAGGGCTGGGCACTAGCGCGCCTTGCCGCGACCGTAAATGCGGCCTCTGTCTCACACTCTTCCGGTGTCACGATAACGGCTTGTCGGACTGAGAGTATATCCGGAGCAGCGAGTTCCTCCGGGGTCAGCCGTAATTGAGCGGAGATGTCGAAGCGCTGCTTGCGGTTTTGGAGCAATTCGCCGACCGCAACGCTCACGTGGAAAGGCTCAATCGAGAACCGTCTCCAGACGGGGATCAGGGACTGCACCTTGCGGCCCTCGCTGCCATCCCCTGTCCGCTCCTTCCGCCAGGAGCCGAATTGCCGCTGCTCCTCCAAGGTTGGTGTGCATCGCACATAGACATTAAGGGCAAGAGAAAGGCTGAGGGTTTCCAACTGGGACAGCACATCTTCATCTCCCCGCCATTCAAGCCCGATGGAGGTCAGCTCAAAGGCAGAATCCCTGGGCAGATCCTGTGCCTCATCATCATCAGCATCCACTGGCGCTGCCTGAGTGTTAGCGGCGCGAGGGGTGAGAAATCCGGCAAGGATATGTTCCCCTGCGCGAGTATTAACGATCCGCGCGCTCTCCTCGTCA
>JBKQKT010000051.1:0-4720 GCA_052147365.1 Candidatus Korobacteraceae bacterium
GGAAGGCGTTCTGGTCCTTCTTGAAGGCCTCCCACTGGCTGTTGTTATCGTGGAACTCGGACTCGTTCACCATGGATACGCAGTCCTTCACCGGGCAAACCTCTTCGCAAACGCCGCAACCGCAGCACGACTCGAGATTGGCGTCGTAGGTTCCGTCCGGGGTGACGTCGAAGGACGCATCCGGGCAGTTAAGCCAGCAAAGCGTGCACTTGGTGCAAGTCGAGAAGTTGACGACCGGCCGCATGGAGCGAGTTGAGTACTTCTTGAACAGCTCGTTGCGGACTGGACGGAAGCCGCCCACTTTCCCGGTCACGGGGTCAGCATACGGTGCGCCCTGCGGTTGCCCTTTAATGGACACGCCGCCGCGCATGTTCTGCCAGCCGGGCAGACTGAATTTGAACAGCTCGTCCGGATTGCCCTGTCCCGCCTTCACCTCGGCTGCTGTGAAGCGCTCGAACGCGGTGCGAGCGGAGGTGACCTTAACCGGGTTCTTCAGCTTTTCGTTGATGAACTGCTCCACCGACTTCAGGCTGACCAGTTCCGGCAGGGCCTTGGCGATGGCGCCGAGAATGCGAACATCGGTGTGGTCGTCCTTATAGACCCACATGCCGGAGAAGCTGGCGACGCCTTTTACGATTCCCAGCTTGTAAGGCTCCTGGCGTTTGTGAATGTTCTCCAGCAGCGCAGTCACGCCCTCCAAAGAAACCACGATGAGAGTATGGCCCGGTTTGAGAGCATGATGCACGGGCTGCAGGCCGTACCAGGCCCACGATTCGGTGCCCTTGCATAGCGTGTCATCGAGGACCACAGTCAGGTCGACTTGCTTCGGCTCATACTGCGCCATTCCGGCTTCGAGCGTCAGCTCGTCGTTGGCGACGATGGCGAAACTCTTGGCTGGAATCCCATTACGCTCGGGAGCATCTCCATAACGGCCAAAGGAAATGCCCTGTTTACCTTCGTTGTGCGCGGCTAAAACAATGTCGCGCGTTATGTTCTTAGCCAGGGTCTTCTGGAAGACCCCACGGTAGATGACTTCGACCGCAAGTAGCTGGCCCATCTTGCAACCTCCATTCATTTACAACTTGTTAAGTGCGATGTTTTCTATTTCCTGCAGGTGCCGTCGCATGGCAGCCTCGGCGGCCGCAGTGTCGTGCCGCTTCAGAGCCGAAAGAATTTGACGGTGACCGGCAAGTGATTCTTCCTGCCTTCTTTTTCCCTGTAACGAACGTTCCCGGGTCTCGCGCAACAAATCCATCAATACATCCACCACTTTCAAAATCGCGCTGTTGTTCGAGGCCAGAGCGATGCTGTAATGAAACTCAGAATCTTCTTCCACCGCGAGTTCGCCCCGGCGAACTTTCTCTTCCTGACGTGCAAGAATGTCCTCCATGTCGGCGAGTTCGTCGCGAGAGGCATGCAATGCGGCGCGACTGGCCAGGTGCGGCTCGATCATCTTGCGGACCTCGATGAGCTCCGCCACCTGTTTCTGCTTGTCGAGAAGTGCGGTCGCCAGAGGATTGGCTGCCTTTGAGCCCGGATCGCAGACCACGGTTCCGATGCCCTGGCGCGGCTCCAGCAGACCCATCAGTTCCAGGCTGCGAATGGCATCGCGCACCGAACCGCGGCTGACGCCAAGCATTTGTACAAGCCGTCGTTCTGGGGGAAGCAAGTCGCCAGGGTTCAGCTCTTCCGTAATATGCCGCTCCAATTGCCTGGCGACCTCCTGGTACACCTTATTTCTGGGAATTGCTTCGAACTCGATCGTCGCCTGTGCTTCGGGGGATTTCATGGTGCACTGGTCTGATGACTAACCAATTTCAATTCAGGACCAGGGAACGGCACAAGGACGTACATCACGTCGCCATGTGACGTAATCAAAATTCGTGGGCGTCCATAGGAATCAGAGTGAGCAACTTCATCTGCGTGATTCCCAATTTGGTCCGCACACCAAGCCAATCTATTGAAGGGTTATCCGTTGTAAGTTGGATTTCTTAAGTGAAAGGAAGGCAACTGCGGTATTGCAGTACTTATTCTGACGGGTACAGCAGGCCTTCAGGCCCGCGTCCAAGTCCTTTATTTTTGTCATCCCGAGCGGGCTTCAGCCCGCGAGGGATCTGCTTTTCGGCCTTTCTCGGCGCCCTGTGAAGCCGTGCCCTGATACAAAGCGATTTACGAGATAGGTCCTACTCTGCTCACGTCTTCCGCGCAAAGGCAGGATGGCTCGGGAGCCTTACTCCACCGCGACTTTGGTGCCCGGCTGACCCTGGCTTGACAAGTGTTCAATGCGGTCGTCGATGACCTGGCGGACTGCCTTGAGGAACTCGACGCGCGAGTTCGCCAGGTGCTGCCGGACTGCAGGAGAAATTCCCAGGAGTTCCCGGATGGTGTTTACGACTTCGCGGCATGGACAGGGCTCATACACAACCTGCTCGCTCGTAGTTGACTGCGTCTTCCGTGGATTGTTCATGGCGTCTCCTTCATTTCAACCGTGAGGACCTTGCTTTCCAGTCGCGCCCGGGATGGCAGCAGGCCGGCCATCGATCGTGGCAGGCCGATATGGCGGCGGAAGCTGCCGATCTGCACCACCAGTTCGTCGCCCTTCTTGAACAGCTCGACTTCGCCTTTGCTGGCGAAGGGCAAGAGGACGCGAATTTCATACCGGCCGTCTTCTTTCCCGAAGGTGTAAGGCTTCTCCGTCCGTGTCACGGCCGCCGGATCTTCATCCTCAGCATACAGCACCCGTGCCAGGTCCTCCAGTCGCTGCTTGCCCAGAACTTCATGCGCAAAGAGCGGCACTTTCTTGACCGGCACGGGCGCAAAATAATCCTCGATCTCGTGCAGGACGGTCTCCTGCGACTGATGCCACTCGTTGAACCACGTATCCGACACCTCCGCGGGGAGCAAGCGGTTGACCACGACTGCATCCACCGTGAGCCCATGCAGAGAGAAGTACACGAAGGCCCGTTGCGTCTCGCGCAGCACCATCTTCTCCGGATTGGTTACCAGCCGCACGCTGGTGATCTGCGGGTCCTCCATGATGTCGTCCACTCCCTCAAGCTTCTCGAACAAATCGCGAATGTTGCCGAAATAGGTATCGGGTGGCAACTCGAACGGCGCCACACGATTGGCGATGGGCCGCACCGCCTTGAGCAGGTTCCGCTGGAATGGAAAGATGTGCTTCATGTACCAGTCGAGCGTGGTTGGCATGCTGATGAAGCGCATGGATTCGGCGGTGGGCGCGGCGTCGAGCACAATAACGTCGTATCGCTGCTCGCGCCGGTACTGGTTGATATACATCATCGCGCTCATCTCTTCCATGCCGGGAAGAATGGCCAGTTCCTCCGCCTCCACGCCGCTGATGCCGGTGGTGCGCAGCACTGAGCTCACATACGAAGAGATTTCCTGCCAGTGCCGCTTGATCTCCCTCTGGATGTTCAGCTCCTGGATCGAAAGCCGCTCGTTGATCGGCAGCGGGTCCGCCGTTTGAGCATGGAAGAGGTCGGTGTCAAGATCGAAAGCATCGGCCAGGCTGTGCGCCGGATCGATGCTCATGACCAATGTGCGGTAGTTGAGTTGGGCTAGTTTGACGCCAGTGGCGGCAGCCAGACTGGTTTTGCCCACTCCGCCTTTTCCGCTGAACAACAGGATCCTCATAGGTCCATTCTAGAACGCGGCCTGTGCTGTCCGCCGAACCGAGCCTTCTGCTTTGCGGGCTGTCGCGCAGGGAATGTTTGGTTCTGGCGGACTACAAATCGCCCCAGAGACACTTCAAAGCAGAAGGTCGGCATTGCGGGTGATTCCAATCCTGCCAATGGCAATCAGGCCCTTATTCGGAATTGTCCCGATGGGCGGCGGTCGCCACTAAGAACTCAGCGGAAGAGGGACGTGATTCGCTGGGGCAAGCGAAGCAGAATCTCACGCAATGGTTTCGCGGATGTCACGATCCGGTTGCGGCTTTGAGGCCACCGACGAGTCTGCAATTCTACGGAATGACATTACGACATTCAGCAGCCGTGAGCGGCTAGTTAGGCGCCGAAGTTGGCCTTAAGCATGTTGCAGAACAGTCGTCCTTGCTCGATGGCATCGTCGAGCGCCACATGCGTATGAGACACGGGATCGAACCACTCCGGGGGCATCGACTGCTTGCCGCACGCTCGATATGGTTTGCGCAGCAACGCCATCGCGTAGGTCTTGATATCGATTGCCGAATAGCCGAATGGGTTCTCGCCCGCGAACTCGGTGAGATACCAATAGACGAAAGAAAAATCAAAAGCGGCCGGGTAGCCGACAAACACAGGCCGTCCGCCAAACGCCTTGAGCCAGGCAACATAGCGCGTCAGGGCAGCAGCAGGCGCTTCGAGATTTTGCCGGCAGGCCGACCATGCCTCCGGCTGTGTGGCCCACCATGCGGCGGTCTTGGGATCCGGGGCCAATGCGGGCAGAGTTTCCAAGTTGGCGGAGAACGTCCCCAGCAGCTCTTTGTCGGCCAGATAGGCTGCCGATCCAATGCTCAGGAGGGAATGTTTTCCCGCGACCGGTCCGTCGGTTTCTATATCCGTGCTGACGTAGATCTCACGCAACGGTGAATCCTTCATGGTCTGCGATGACAGATTGGGGGCAAACATGTTCACAAATCTCCAGATTGACCACATCAATGCGAGCATTGCTGAATCGTCTGGCCGTGCGACTAGAAAAGGAAGTCCAACCCGTGAGAACAGGG
>JBKQKT010000052.1:0-3617 GCA_052147365.1 Candidatus Korobacteraceae bacterium
ATCTTTTGCAGCATCTCCGCCACTTCCAACTCTACCGGCGTGGCCGAGGCAAAATGCGCTCCGGTAGATTCCTGAGGTAAGGATGTCCCGATCCTTGGCGGGAAGCTGCCAAAAAGAGTCGTAAGTAATGAGAGGCTGCGGCAGGCCTTGGAGAGATAGCTCCCAGGCCAGCGGCAGCAAGTGCAACGAATGCTGCACTTCCAACGGAACACCGGCAGTAGCGGGAGGCTGTTTCTTTCCCGCAGCCACGTGTTGCAAGTACGCGAAGTGGTAGGGCTCATCGTAACCTTCCCAGACCGGCATCATTGCGCTGTACCACAAACCGCGTATTACGAACGCAGCCAAGAGGAACAGCAATGCTCGTTTCGCGAACGTGGAGCTGCGCATAGTTGTCACGAGGTATTGCTTGCGACAAATAACACATTTAAGGCCTCCGCGCTAGAAAGCCCACTATCCACGCTGTCGGGACAGGCTGAGGGGCCCCGATTGGAAGATGTGCGCAAATTCCCCGTGGTAGCAATCGGGGACAGCCAATGTGCAATACATCGATCAGAGGACGCGCCTCTATCCTCGCCCTAACTTGCTCAGGCGTTGTCGGCGCTGCTGCCATTCCTCGGTAGCGAAGATCTTGGGGCCGGCTTCGACCAGTCGCGGCAGCATCTGGAAAACGGACACGGGCGTCCATTTCACTCCCCGGCGAGTACGATAGCCACGGCGGTTAAGCTCGTCAGCGATCGCAGAATATGGGCCGTCCTGGATGGTCAGCTCCATCATGAGGAAGAGGACTTCGCGTTCGGTGGGATTCTCCTCCAGCCTTGGCGGAGGGTCGGGCGCAACCTGCAAACCGAACGGAACTTCTCCGGAGACGCCGGACTCGGCGGCCTCGTCGGGCAGCTCGCGCTCCCACTCGACGGCGACCAGCTTCCAGCCTTGTTCAGATTGCCGCCGGAGATCGTCCGCCCCGAATGATGCCGATACGTCCTGACGCACCCGCTCGATTCTTGCCATGTTTCCACCCCCGCACATGAAGAATTAGGATGCCGCATTTCACCGGCCACATTCCGAGACTGCCGAAGCATAACGAAATAGAAGAGATACAGCGCTGAGCTTGAAACGCATGTAGGGAACCTGCGTCCGCATTTGGCAGGGTTTGTCCACCAGCGGACAAGCCCGTTAAGAACCAGGAAGCCTACATGCAAACCCGTAGGGCTTTCACGCATCTCAATAACAAGTCTGAAAGAAAGCTCTATCAAACCTAGATCGGAGATCGCATGATTTCGCGTAAATACCACGCTTTCCATGGGTGGCTTGGCTTGCTGTTGCTAGGCATGGCCTTCGTCCCGGCGTTGGCCCAGGACGCAGCTTCCAAGCCCTCAACGGCCGGCGACAACTCAGTCATTAACAAGAGAGATTGGAATCAAGGGGAGCCCACAGCCGACCAACAGCAAAATAATCGTTCCGATCTCGAAATCACGAAGGAGATCCGGCGTTCCCTGACGCAGGACAAGTCGCTTTCTACCTATGCGCAAAACGTGAAAGTGATCGCCCAAAACGGCAAAGTAACTTTGAAGGGCCCAGTGCGGTCCGCCGACGAAAAGTCGGCCGTCCTTGCCAAAGCGGCGCAGGTTGCCGGTGAGGCCAACATCAATGATGAAATGACAGTCGTGCCCAAGCGCGACTAAGAAAAGGAACCCAGAATGGCAGGTAAGAACACAGCAGCTTTTGGTATTTATAGCAGTCTTCCCCACGTGGAACAGGGTGTCGATGAGTTGAGGGCAGCCGGTTTCCGCAATGAAGATATTTCAGTGTTGTTTCCCGACAACGAGGGGACAAAGGACTTTGCTCATGAGAAGCACACCAAGGCCCCGGAAGGCGCGACTACTGGTGCGACCACCGGCGCACTGGTGGGTGGCGGCTTAGGCTGGTTGGTAGGCATTGGGGCCTTGGCTATTCCCGGCGTGGGTCCGTTCATAGCGGCCGGTCCCATCGTTGCCGCTCTTGCCGGCGCAGGTGCCGGAGGCGCGGTCGGCGGCCTGACGGGAGCCCTGATCGGAGCGGGCATACCGGAGTACGAGGCCAAGCGTTATGAAGGCCGAGTCAAGGCCGGTGGCATTCTCCTATCGGTTCACTGTGACAATTCAGAATGGACCAAGCGGGCCAAAGAGATTCTCGAGCGTACCGGAGCGCAGGATGTCGCTTCCACCGGCGAGGCCTCTGCCGATTACGACAAGTCGGACAAGCCGATGCCCGCGCGGGAAGAAATAGATAGAGAACGAGACATAGCCTGAGCCTGTCCTGTTTGGACTGTGAAATTGGCGTCTTACCTCCGCAAAGGAAGTTGGGGCGGTTCGGAATTCAAAGGGCCGTCCCGACGGCTTTTGCGGAGAAAACCAGCAGCTATGAACATCTGATAACAAGGAGATAAAGCATTGGGGAAAAAACAGAAGATTATGACGGCAATCGCCATGGCCGTAGAAGGAATCGAGTTGGCCTCAGACCTGATGAACACGGTTCAGGCGCGCTCTGCGACCGCGCGCAAGAGGGCGAGTGAAGCTGTGAGCAGTTTTCGCGACAGCACGACGGACGTCGCAGAACAGCTTGTTGACACGGTCAACAAGAGGTTCAATCGGAGGCCGTCCGCGGCGGCTCGGGTTTGGCCATTTGCGGCGGGCCTGGGCGTGGGAGTTGGAGCAGCTCTACTGTTCGCGCCGATGCCTGGCGCGGAGGTGAGAGCAAACTTGTACAAAGCGGTGACTCGCTCGACTCCCGCGACCGAGACGCAGAACAATTGGCAGTAGGCTGCACGACGATCTCGCGCAGACAATCGTAATTATTTCCTCCGCGGCTGGCCCTTTGTCCCCATCGTAGGACTTTGGGAGGCCGCGGTTCGGTCTGCGCGTCGCGACACTGTTCCTGATCGCTGCGCCCAGAAACGACCGCAGAAGTTGCCGCCCCTCTTTGACGACTGGTAAACTCAAGGGTTTGCTCAGCGCTTCGCACTGATTTCTATCCCACTCATGCCGAACACTACTGATATTGCCATCGTAAACGGGGCTCGCACGCCCATGGGGCGCTACTGCGGCAAGCTGCGCGACTTTACAGCCATGGACTTGGGCGCCATCGCCGCCGTCGAAGCCATAAAACGCTCAGGCGTCGCGCCTGGAGAAATCGATCATGTTGTGATGGGCAATGCGCAGCAGACCTCGGGAGATTCCCTCTACGGAGCGCGGCATGTCGGGCTCAAGGCGGGAGTTCCCATTGAAGTTCCGGCGCTGACCGTGAACCGCCTGTGTGGGTCGGGCATGCAATCCATCGTGAGCGCTGCGCAGATGATTCAGCTCGGCGAGGCGAATGTGGTGCTGGCCGGCGGGATGGAATCCATGTCGCAGGCGCCCCACGTAATCCGCGGCATGCGCTGGGGTGTCGGCTTTGGCGAGGGCAAGCTGGAAGATTCGCTCATGGTGGCGCTGCTCGACACCTATTGCGGCTTGTACATGGCCAATACCGCAGAGCTTTATGGGGAACAGCAGGGTGTGACACGGGAGATGCAGGATGAGTTCGCGCTGCGCTCGCAAAAGACCGCTGACGACGCTTATAAGGCGGGCCGGCTCGAGGAG
>JBKQKT010000053.1:0-5080 GCA_052147365.1 Candidatus Korobacteraceae bacterium
GTTGGCGGTGCCTACGGTGCGGGGGTCGTTTACGAACTAACGCCGTCGCATGGTAGCTGGGCAGTAAGTATTCTTTATTACTTCAATTCGTCAGGTTCGGGTTGGGGTGAGCCGCAAAGCGGAGTCATCTTCGACCATGCCGGCAACTTGTACGGAACCGTTATCCAAGCTGGGGGCGTTTACCAGTTAACACCTTCGCAGTCAGGTTGGACGGGAAGTCTTCTCCAGGCATTCAACACATGTACAGATGGGTGCGGTACCGAGGGCGGCCTGGTCATGGATGCTGCCGGCAATTTGTACGGTGCGACTACCTCGTACGGCCCGAATGGTGGCGGCACCGCGTATGAGCTGCTCGCCTCCCAGGGCTGGAAGCTGAACCTGGTGTACAGCTTTACCGGCAATTCGCAACTGGGTGGAGTAGGACCCGCGGACAAGCTCACCATGGATGCGGCGGGTAATATCTATGGAACCACGCAGGCCGAGGGGTTCGGATATGGCACCGTCTTCAAGCTCACTCCGTCCGGTGGCAGCTGGACGTATACCGACCTGCACAGTTTCACCGGCGGCAAGGACGGAGCGTTTCCCTATGGCAGCGTGGCCATCGACAGCCACGGCAACCTGTACGGCACAACCGAAGCTGGCGGTGACTTGTCGCAATGCCCAGCATTCGACGGAAGTGGTTGCGGCGTGGTCTGGGAAATCACGCCGTAAATCCTTCGGCTCTCCACGGGATCGCTTTGGCGAGGCAAATGGTAGGCCCGGCTGGAATCGAACCAGCAACCCTCAGCTTAGAAGGCTGATGCTCTATCCACTTGAGCTACGGGCCCACACGGTGAGCGGTGGTCGTTCCCGCGTTCATCTTCAAGAACGCGCCGCCACACTCATTATCGCAAAACCTACAACAGAAGCGCTGCAATTCGCTTTCCCCGGAATCCGAAGAAGCCGCCTGGCAATTCCAAGCGGTTCTTTTCATGCCCGCGGGGCGCAGGTCTGAAGGCCTACTCTACCCCGGACGCACCAACCTCGGAACTGCTCCAGCTAGGGTGCTGCACCCACAAGTAACGCCGCATCACGCGCAAGCGTGATCTGTGCACTTGCCGCAACTCTCTCGCCGCGATATCACTAGCATCGAGGAGAGAGCGGTTGTGTCTCTCGTCCCGCCGCGCCCAGTGCGCAGGTGTTAAAGGCTCTTTGAAAAGCAGTGGTAAGGGGTCAGTGGGAGATCCAAATTGCCGCAAAGCCATCCGCGAAGCGGCGGCTTCGATTTGAGCCCGGCGCGCAAACGCGCCGGGCAAAAGTAGGAATTTGAATCGAGCCGCTTAGCGGCGATATGGTACTCACCAGACGCATAAGTCCTTTGGATCAGAGGTTTTGCCTGTAACTCCTTTCGATGGAATATTTTGAAAGGGGATTTTTTTCAGCCTCTTTGTTTTCAATATTTTGCACGTGGGCAGGGGAGGGGGGGTACCCCCACCACAGGTAAGCCCAGCGATCATTAAGTTGTCAAGTCGTCCGAAGTTGATGGAAAACAGACTAAGTCATTTGGATGCTATATTTTGCCTTTAACTCATTTCGATGGAATATCTTGCGAGGAAGAATCCATCCTGCCTATTTGTTTTCAATATTTTGCACGTGGGTAGGGGAGGGGAGGGGGATCCCCCTTTCAGAGAAGATAATGCAGGTGGCAGAAGGTTGCGAACGGCGAACGGCGAAAAGCGAAAAGCGAAAAGCGGCTCGCAGTTCAGTCGGCGACGGCGAGAGGCTCTGCGGGCCAGTCGGCAACGTCGGCTTCGTCCAGCGTGACTTCCTCGGCGCAGGTGGGGTCGCGGAGAATGCGGGTAACGATTGCGGTATGCATGGCGTGTCCGGCGCGATCGGCCTTGACGTAGCCCAGGATGCGCTTGCCGAATAACGCCAGATCGCCGATCAGATCGAGCACCTTGTGGCGGACGAATTCGTCGGGATAGCGCAGCGGCGGATTGTCAATACCATCGCGCGTAAGCACGATGCAGTTTTCCCGCGAGGCGCCGCGGATGAGGCCCATGTTCAGCATCTCGCGCTGCTGATGGAGAAAGCCGAAGGTTCGTGCGGATGCGATCTCCTCGACATAGCTGCCGTTGGACAATTCGACCTGAAAGCGTTCCTTGCCGATTAGCGGATGGGGGAAATCAATGGCGTAGCTAACGGAATAGCGCTCGCTGGGATAGACGCCGATGAACTTGTCCCCCTCTTGCATTTCGTAGGGACGCAGAATCTTCAGGTACACGCGCTTGCGGCGCTGCTGGCGCAGGCCGGCGTTGGTGATCATTTCGATGAACGGATGCGCGCTACCGTCCAGAATGGGCAGCTCGAGGTTGTCGAGTTCGACGATGGCGTTGTCGACGCCCATGCCGATAAAAGCCGAAAGCAGGTGCTCGGTGGTGGAGATGAGCACGCCTTTTTTCATCAAGCTGGTGGCGTAGCTGACCTTGGCAACGTTGCGGCAGACGGCTTCTACTGCGAAGTCATCGAGGTCGGTGCGGCGGAAAACAATGCCCGTGCCCGCCGGAGCAGGCAGGATTCGCAGATAAACCGACGCTCCGCTATGGAGTCCGACGCCACTGCATTCGGCGGGGTTCCGAATTGTTCTTTCAAACACCAAAACGAGCAGGGTGACAGCAGCGCAACAATTAGATTACAGTTCGCACCTTCGTTCTGCTGTTGTATTTTTGCAACAGCAGTTGTTGTAAAGAGCACGCGGACGGCTAGCAGCCGACTCGTAACAGATTTAAGTCATTGAGGATAAAATAGTTGTATGCCGGTACCGGCGCGGGCGTTCACCCCCTTTACTTTGAAGGCGCCTCGGTTGGTGCGGAGCTGCCGCCAAGAAGGCTGGCCAGACTGTCGGCGAGTTGCTGGTTGGTCACAACGTAAAAACTTCCGCCTCGTCCGTTTTGACTACTGGCACAGTTGGGACCAGAAATCGTGCCCTGCTGGTTCATATCTCCGAAGATGGCGTAATGATCGTTGGTCGAGGTGGACACACCCAGCTTGCTATGGTTGTAGTTTGTGCCAAGTCCGCCAGTCAGTCCGATTTCTTTGCCGGACCAATGTCCAGTGGTGGCAATTTCGACCGGTCCAGGCTTGCCGAGCGTGGTGCTCCAGCAAGTGATGCTCGTGGATGCCGTAGTCGACGGGATTTCCGGAGTCGCCCACCATGTGGCCGTCCGCAAAGGCACGCCGCCGAGAACGGCGGAAACCATCTGCCAGGGCGGAACGTGTAAGCTTGAGGGCTTCGACAACAAGCGCACTCCGGTTGACAGCGTCGTGTTCGAAACGGTCGTGCTGGCGGATTTCACGCCGAGAGTTGCAACCAGTTGCTGGACGTCAGCAGGCCCTCCGTTGTTCACGATCTGAGGGTTCTTCACATCGGTTACAACGCTTGCGTTGTTCAGCGCCATCAGGACTTTCACAAGATCGTCCTTGGTCAGTCGCAAGGCAAAGAAATGCTGGCTGACCTGCACGTCGTTGTCTTTTACGCACCCCAACGTATTGCCGTCAGTTTTGCGCGGAAATGTCGCGGCGCCCGCCGCCGGCCAGGACGGCGTCGAGACCTGCATGACCAGACCTTCGCCGTTGTCGTTCCAGGCGACCATGCCTTTCGAATGTCCCCACGGCGCGCCACAGGACTCGCTGCAGCCATGGATTTCGGGGTCGTCATAGAACTGGTCGTTCCAAACTACGTAATGGTAGGCGCCGTTATAAACCTCGTCAAAAGTAGCGCCGATGGGATCGTTGATGGTGTCGCCGGCGCAGACATTTCCCTGTTGCAGAGTTGGAGACTCGCTGCTGGCGTACACAAACTGCTGGCTGAAGTTCGTGTAGTTCTGGGTTTCGCCGCCAAACAGGCATGCTCTCGTCGCCCCCTCAGCGCAGCCGGGAAACGTCGCGGCATTGAACTTGAAAACGAACCACCAGTCCACCGGACGTCCTTTCTGGAGGAGCGGAACTGGAGCAGTGGGACAGGCGGGAAGCCCAGGTGCGCCGCATGTTACTGCCTGTACGGTCGGGGCGGCGGTGGTCTGGGCGGGCTTCGCCCCGGATACCTGACCCATCACCAATGCCAGAGCCAACGGAGCAAATGGCGCCACGCCTTGGGCCAGGACTTGCGCCGTCGTTTTCTTTGGGGCAGCGATATTCGCCTCCTTAGTCATAATTCACTGACACACGCGCAGCCCACGACATTAGGTTGTGGTCTGCTCAGTTGTCGTGACAGTGACCGGTGTCGCCGTCGGCGTCGTTGTCTGCGTTGTCGTGGTTGTAGTAGCGGTGGTAGCGCCGTTTCCTACGATCTTGGACATGTCCGGGTTCGCCGCTTGAATTCCCTTGCTCACGCCATAGGTCGTCGCGCTGATGCCCAGCAGCGTCAGGACGTCCGCGGGGATTGGCGGAAACTGGCTGGGATTATTTGCCACGATGAAAAACAGGCTCAAGGCAATCACAAAAGTGAAGATGAGAAGTTGGAAGCGCGACATACTGGCGCCACCGCCGCTTTCACTTAATATTGTGTCGATGTTGATGTCGCCCGTTGCCATCCCTATAAGAATGACAAAGCCAAACAAGAAGATCAGGATCGCCAAGCCATAGCCGACGGCCAGTTGCAATCTCTGCGTCGCTTGAGGGCCGCTGGCCGCCGACGTAGCCATCCACACCGCTGCAATTACAACCAGCACTACAACAACGGCGATCGCAGGCTTAGCTTCTTTCTTCAGATCAATTTTTCTCATGTCAGCCTCCGGTTTTGAAGCGATCTTTGGTGCTCCCGAATAGCAACGACTGAGCTTTTCCGCCCAGGTAAACCACCTGGCTGCCTCCAAGCGCCGCCACCCAGGAACCTGGAATTTGGGGAAACGCAGACGGGTTGTGAATCACCTGGATAACGTATTGCAGCGCAACCAACAGTGTGAGAATCAGTAACTGCGCTCTACCGGGACTGAAGGCTGTATTACCGCTTGCGTCGTCTCCGGATAGCAAACCTCCCAGGTCGATTTTGCTCGTCAGGATTTTCCAGAGCACGATTCCGAGAAATCCAGCCAGCAAC
>JBKQKT010000054.1:0-8219 GCA_052147365.1 Candidatus Korobacteraceae bacterium
TCTTTCGGCTCGGGTCTCTCGTGGTGGTTTCCCGAGGGGGCGATGGCTTTTATTGAACGCGAGAATTTGCCTCCCCAAATTTTTAACGGCTATGAGGCAGGTGGTTTCCTGATTTGGAAGCTCGGACCGAAATATCGCGACTACATTGACGGACGCGCCATCCCTTTCGGGCCGGAATTGTTCACCCATCTGCAGCGGATACTACAGTCCCCGCCTGACTCACCGGAGTGGAAGAACGAGGCTGATGCTCATAGCATTAACACGGCCGTGTTGTCGCTGGCGCGCTATAGCGGCCTGAAATACGTTGGTTCCGTGCTACCACAGTACTGCGATAGCGAAGACTGGCGCCCTGTCTACCTTGACGAAGTTTCGGCGGTCTTTGTGCGTCGACTGCCTCAGACGCAGGCATTGATCGAACGGTTTTCGGTAGATTGCGCAACCGCGCCGCTTCCCGCGGCTAGTTCTTCCCGCAATCGGCAAGCGGAATTCAACCGTTGGGCCAACGCCGCCTCAGTGCTTCTCGCCTTGCACCGCAATCAGGAGGCAGCGACCGCAAGCGCGCGGGCGCTGTCCCTCTTTAGCGATAGCGCTGCGCTTTGGTACATTCGCGGCCAGGCTCTACTGTTGACGGGCCAAAGCCGCGAGGCGGAGCAGGCGCTACTGCAATCTGCTGCGCTCGAGGTCAACGTAGCTACCTGGTACCAGCTTGCAGATCTTTATCGCAAGGAGCGCCGCTTCCCTGCTGCCATCGATGCCTTGGAGCGCCTAACTGTGATCTCGCCCGACCCACCCTCGATTCTTATGACGCTCGGGTACACATACCTCGAATCAGGACGCCCGAAAGACGCTCTCGAAGCCTTCGACAGGACCGAGAATGCGTTGCCCGCGGGAACCACCAATCCAGTCTTAGCCGAGACCGACAACGGTCGGGCACTCGCGTGGAACATGATTGGCGATTTGGGGAAGGCAACCTTCTTTGAAGAGAAGGCAATCGCCCTTGCACCTCAGATCCCGGGCTATTGGAACCAACTGGCGCAGTTCTATGAGCGTCAGGGACGCGAAACAGATGCTGAGAAGGCCCGCGATCAAGCAGCCAGGCTCGCCGGGGGCCAGGGACAATAATTAGATGTTTTGCGCGATACGCGCTTACTCGGATGTTGGGAGAGCCGGGCGACAACCAAGCCGGCTGGATGCATCCATCGTGACCTCAGTCGAATTTGCGCCAATTGCATAGGACCGGAGCTTTATCGTATGGCAAAGCTAAGCGCAATTCCTGCTCGGCGCTCGCCGGGTCGTAGCGCTGTAACAGGAAGCCGTAATTGAGATGTAATAGCCGGTCATCTGGGTTTTGCGAGATGGCCCACTGATAATCTGTGGTCGTCTCCCCGTAATCGGCTGATCCTTCCGCCTCGCTCTTCAGCCGCAACACCTCTTCCGAGTGGTTGAGTTGGTTAGTAAACGGAGGCCGCTCCAGTTTTGCGAGAACCAGGCCAGCGACCCGTAAACGATCATAAGGTGTAAATGCGAGCCGACGCTCGCACTCTTCCTCGGAGGCGACATCATCGCCCACCGTGCGTCGCCGTACTTCAGCCGGCAGCATGCTCTCGATCTGTCTGAAGAAGGAACGCGCCAGCAGGTAGGTCCCGCGCGGATTCATATGCACGTGTTCGTAGAAGAGTTCGCTGCCCGGAACCTGATGCGCACTCTCGTCAGCAAAAACAGCGACCGCGTCAACTACGCCGACGCCCGGACCAGTTCCGGCGACTCCACGAATCACCTCATTCAATTTGCTATCCGCGCGAAAACGAAGCGTATCGAGATCCTGAGCGCGCACGAACCGCTCCTTGGCTCCCGCAAAATCACCGAGAGCCCACAGACAACGAGCAATGCGAAACTGGAGTTCGGCATATTTAGGATCGATCTCCCCCGCCGAGAGATATAGCTTCACGGCTTCAGCATACGATCCCGCGTTCTCGAGATCCGCACCGTGCCTGACTAACCCCTCCCACGAACGCAGTTCATCCTCTCGAATCCCTTCGCGATGTTGGGAAGCGAAAGGAGCACAATCCTTTAAGTTCGTGGCGACTGTGCTGATCACGACCTGAGCCCCCGAGCGGTGCGCGACCGTGACAATATCGCGCAAGTTGGCTGCGAAATTCTCGTACACGGGCTTCATCTGTGGGGAATCGGCGCGGACCTGCCGGTCCAGAAACATTTCCATGCCGCGCCACTCGACCGGGTCCGTCTGGCTCGCGCGACTCACCTTCTCGACCAACTGACCCAGCCTGGTGGAATTGAGGAAAATCCTGGTGCGAATGGCTGGCAGGCTCAAGTCCCACGGCGTCAACACCGTTCCCGGCCCAAAAGGCCCGACAACTTCGGTGTTCCCCGTGTAAAGAACAAAAAGGTCGGGCTGGTAGTGTGACAAATCCTCGACCATGGGCAGCAGCCCATGCGAGTTGATAGCGGTGATGCTGGTATTGATTACCTCGAACTTTGTATGAGGGTAGCGCTCTCGGAGCATCATCTCCAGGTATCGCCCAAATCCGTAGCTAGGATCGGGATCTCCCCACGCGACCGAATCGCCCAATACGAAAATCCTATAAGTTCCCGGTGGCTTGGTTGCGGGAAACGCATACGGCCGAGGTGTCCGAAACATGCCCTGCGGGAAAAAGGGCGCGGCGAAAGATGGGTTGTCGCAATAAGCGGGGTGACCGCGGTCAGTGCAGGGACGAGTGACGCTAGTTGGCACGCCAACCCCACAGACGCGCAGCGCCACCTCAGCGACCGCGAGCAGTAAGACCGGGGCCAGAACGGTAGCCGCCGAGACGGCCAACCAGCGCTGCCAGCGGTGGCTACGAAGCGTCGGTACTGCCTCCGTGATTTGCGGGCCTGCAACTACAGTCATAACTGTTCTCGGCAATGCACTAGCTGTGAACGTGTTCGATGGTGAGAATCCTTCGAAAACCTCCCAGGCTGCAAAGAAGGACTTCGACCCTCCGACGGTAAAAAGCAATCCGGATGCCATTCTTCAGGGTAGACTAAGTTATTGTTAATCAAGGTGTTCTACGCATTCCGAAGAAGCATTTTGGGATCGGTCAAAGGGTCAAAACACGCGCTCTATGAGGCGGAACGCTCGATTTCCTAGGTGAGATTTAGAAATTGCCATACATCATCTGCGCGGCGCTCGTGCCCCGCGACATGGTGACGATCAGGACGAAAAGCAGGGCCACCACATAAAGCGGCGGAAGCCAAAACCAACGCCAACGCGCCAGAAGCGCCATCTTTCCGATCGGCAAATCCGTGTGTCGGACTTCGGCGTTCAACGCCTCAGTCGAAACCCGATTGAGGCTGTCGATTACAAGGAGCACGATCGCGTAGCCCACCGCTAGCGCTAGAACGAGGCAGTAAAGACTCGCAGTCAGAACGTGCGCGCGATAGCTCGCTGGCGACAGAATTGCGGACAGCATTTGACCGGCTTGGTGGAGAGAGTTTGCCCGGAAGAAAATCCATCCCAGATTCACGAGCGTGATCGTGGAAACCCCCGAGAGCGCAGTCCAAGGGATTCTCGGAGGCGTCCAGTCGAACCTGCGCTCCGCCCCTTCCACTTGTCGGTGCAAAAGAAGAAGCAATCCATGGTAGGCGCCCCATAGCAGAAAGAGGAAGCTTGCCTTGTGCCACAATCCGAATAGAACCATGGCAACCACCAAACTGAGACTTCGCCACCATGCTTCACGGCGCAATCGCATCAACGGAAAAAAGACGTAGTCGCGAATCCAGAATGATAGCGACATGTGCCATCGGGTCCAAAAGATCGATGGGCTAGTCGATTCGAACGGCCGAGCGAAATTCTCGGGGATGGTGAAGCCTAAGACCTGTGCTGCACCAATAGCGATGTGCGAGTATCCAGCGAAGTCGAAGAAGAGCTGCAGGCCGAAGCCGAACGCGAGGCACCAGACATCCGGACCGCTCCAGCTAGCAACGTGATCGAAGCCAGAGGCGATGCCATCGCCAGCCAGAATTCCCTGCCCCAGCAATTTTGCTAGTTGCATCATGAGCACACCGGTGGCGATGCGTCGGCAGCCGCGTGAGATGTCGTCCGAGCGCGTAGTGCTCTCGGAACGGAATTGTGGAAGCATCTCGGACATGCGACAAATGGGCCCGGAGATAGTAACCGGGAAGAAAACCATATAGAGCGCAAATTCGAAGAATGACGGCTCGACATCGTCGCCCTGATAAACGTCAAACAAGTAGCTCATCGCCTGGAAAGTCCAGAACGAGATACCTACGGGCAAAGCGAGGTGCGCGAACCGTTGCAACGAGGCGAAAGGGAGATGGACCGTGGCTTCCGGCAGGTACTTGAAGATACTCAGCAGCGCAACATTCAAAAACATTCCGATGGATAGAGTTATGCCCGATCGGCTACGACGAAGCCATTCTCCGACGAGATAGTTCATCACGGTGGATACGAGCAGAACGGCAGCGAGCCATACTCCCCACGTCAGATAGAGCGCATAGCTTGCTAAGAGGAGAGTACCCAGCCTGATTGGCCGCGAGCGAACCGTTGCCAAGATTACGGCGCACAGCAGAAATGCCAGAGCGTACGAGATGATTCGAAACAGGTTCCCTCCGTCTACGTTGAAATTTAGCTGCACGACGAACGGCGACTTTTCGCGGTGATTTTCGATTCGAGCCCGCGGAAACAAGGATAATGTGGCGCGCACATCGTTACAAGAACACGCCTTGATCCGCAACACTTTTCATCCGCTACACTAATGGGTGGTCCAATACAGCAATCTCATCGAAGCGCTTGAGGCAGCTCCCGGCGAACGTCCTTTTGTCACGGCCTGGGTCAACGAGGACGAACAAGAGACAGTCACGTTTGCCGAGTTCCGGCATCGTGCCCGTCTGCAGTCCGGAGTGCTTCGCGCTAATGGCGTAGCCGCTGGGGATCGGGTGATCATCATCATGCCGCAGGGCATTCCAGCGATGACCGTCTTCGTTGGAGCGATGATGCTCGGAGCCGTACCAGCGTTTGTCGCCTACCCCAATGACAAGGTTGAACCGTCCAAATACCGCTTTGGAGTGGCGGGAGTGACGGCAAACCTCAGCGCCAAGCTTGTCGTGATTGACGAAGACTTCCCGGACGGAATGCTCGAGCACATATCGCTGGGCGAGGACACAAGGCTGCTTCGCGCTGGCGATGGCAGAGGCACTGGTGGGGAGGAAGAACTCTCGAATTTAACGGATCAAAGCAATGGAGTAGCGTTCATTCAACACTCGGCGGGTACAACCGGACTCCAAAAGGGTGTAGCGCTAACCCATGCTGCCGTGTTACGTCAACTAGCACATCTTTCGCATGCTCTTAAGATTGATAGCGCGACAGACCGAATTTATAGCTGGCTGCCTCTTTATCACGATATGGGGCTGATCGCCTGCTTCATGCTTCCAATGGCGTACCACATACCGCTCGTGATCCAGTCACCTCTCGACTGGGTGATGCATCCTGAAACCCTGTTGCAGGTCATTAGCGAGCATCAGTGCACGCTCGCGTGGTTGCCCAACTTTGCTTTTCAATTTATTCCCCGTCGCACACGGCCGAATCGGAGCGAACGGTATAATCTTTCCTCCGTTCGCGCGCTGATCAATTGTTCGGAACCCGTCCGGGCGACCAGCATGCAGGAATTCCAGAAGGCGTTCGCCGCGATTGGACTGAAAGCAGCTGCCTTGCAAAGCTCTTATGCGATGGCCGAGAACGTTTTTGCGGTCACGCAGTCAGACATCGATCGGCCTACCGGCCCCTCGCGCATTTGGGCCGATGGTAGACAGTTTCGGAGCTCGCATCGTGTCGTCCGAGTCGCGGAGGGGAGCGCGGGTTCGGTTTGCTTTACGTCATCTGGTCGTTTGCTGCCCAATCACGAGATCCGCATCGTGTCAGATTCGGGTGACCCGTTTGGAGAAAACCGGGCAGGCGAAATTCTTATCAAAAGCGATTGCTTGTTCGACGGTTATTACAACCGTGCCGACCTCACGGCAAAAGGTGTCGTGGATGGCTGGTACCAAACAGGAGATCTCGGGTTCTGCACAGGTGGAGAACTCTATGTGGTCGGGAGAAAGAAGGATCTAATCATTGTGGGAGGGGAAAATCTCTACCCACAGGATATCGAGCAAATCGCTGCCGGTCACCCCGCCGTCCACGATGGGCGAGTAATCGCGATGGGTGTGTACAATCCCGATCTCGGGACCGAAGAAATTATTTTAGTTGCCGAGGTGGAAAGCGAAGGCCTGCTCGCCCATACCGTCGAGATCGAGCGGGAGATTCGTGGCCAGGTCACCGCTGCCATGGGAGTGAGTGTTGCAACAGTTTTCCTGAAGCCACCAAAATGGATTGTGAAGAGCACCGCCGGAAAACCAGCACGATCAGCGACCTTCGAGAAGTTGCAGAAAGAACATCCGGAACTTACGGTAGATTAATAGCCGCTGGGGCATATCTCAAAACAAGCAATTCCCCGAAAGGAGAGAACAGTCGAGATGACGGAAGAAGCAAAACAGATGATCGAATACATCCTTCGGCGAATTCGCAAGCCGACGCTGGTGATTAACGAGAACACGCCACTCGTTTCGTCCGGATTGGTGGACTCGATGGCGCTGGGAGAGGTGGTGCTGACGCTCGAGGACCTGACTAATACGCGCATTCCTCCGGGGGCCGTGAAGCCGAAAGATCTGGATACGGTCGCCAAGATGTTCGCGACCGCCCAGCGCGTAGGGAAACCGCGCAAATAGATGTGGGATGTCTCGATACACCGGTTTAAAGGCTCGGCACACTCTGCAGTGAACCGGCTAGGCAGTTAGGGCTGATTGCGCTTGGTTATCGCCCATTGGCGCAGTTGCAACGCAGCGCTGTTATTGGGATCGATCTGTAACGCCGTCGCGAATTTCATCTCTGCAGTTTCGTAATCACCGAGGTCCAACAGTATTTTGCCCGAAGTGATCAAGCACCTGAGTGCTACGTCTTTTCTGTCGGTAAGACTCCCCGCGAACTGGTACTGCTCTAAGGCGTCTCGGAGTTGACGTCGATTCAACAGAATTTCTGCCATATGGTAATGACAATCTTCATTCGACCGCAATGCGCACGCTTCTCGATAGTGCTGAAAGGCCTCATCATATCGGCCGGCATAAAACATGGCGTCCGCTAAGTGATCGTCGATTATGAAATCGGGTCGACCTGCCACGATACTCGCCCGCGTGAACAACGTGATGCCGCTCTGCCAGTATTGCAGGCAGCGGCTAGTAACAGCCGCGAATGCCAAGATCAGGCACACTGCAGCCACCGCTGGCACGACGCGAGGGAGAAAGGTCGCATGGACTACGCTGCTTAAACCCCATGCAATGATGATAAAAAGACCGATGCAAGGAACATAAGCGTACCGGTCAGCCATGGCTTGGCCGCCGACCTGAACAATTCCGATTACTGGAATCAGCGTTGTGACAAAGAGAAACCAGCCCATCGCAAGGTAGCGAGCGCGGTGAAAGTACGCCACCGCCATAGTGATCGCTACCAAGATAACTGTTGACACAATGACGCCGGACCAGGATAAGGAGTACCCCGGGTGGGGGTAATAGGCGGCCAGATTGGCAGGCCAAAACATCTTCCCAATGTAGGCAACATAGGATACGGCGGCATTGCCTAGGCGCAGGGAGAGTGGCAGTGCAGATGCGTCTGCCACAGCGCCACCAGAACGCTGCGCGACCATCGTTACGGCGGAACTCGCTGCGCTCATCAATAGCAGTGGCAGCTTCTCCATCGACAACCGCACCCACTTACGTCGAAATGGAAGATCCTTGTACCGGTCCAAGGGCCAGTAGTCGAGAAGCAGCAAGACAAGCGGGAGGCTCACCGCCATGGGCTTAGACATCAGCGCCAGCGCAAAGGCAGCAACGACGACCAAGTAGTTCTTCCAGTCGGGCCGCCGAACGTACGAGCCATAAGCGGCAATCGTGACTAAAGAAAAAAGGGTGCAGACCAGACTATTTCTTTGCGCCACCCAGGCAACAGTTTCCACGTTCAGCGGGTGCACAGCGAACAGTGCGGCCACGAGAAAACTGCGCCACACTGCGCCGGTGGCCCTTTGCAGCAACAAGAACAGCAGTACAACGTTGACTGCATGCAGTAGAACGTTGACGAAGTGATGAGGTTTGGAATTCAGGCCAAACAGTTG
>JBKQKT010000055.1:0-6749 GCA_052147365.1 Candidatus Korobacteraceae bacterium
GGTACGAACGCAAATTTCAGTTGAAGCCGGAATCACTCTAAGGAGAGAACGAATTGCCAGGTATAGTTGGTATTATCACGAATCGTCCTAGGGCGAGCGCGGAGAGCGAACTCCAGAAAATGGTCGAGGCGCTTCGTCACGAGACATTTTACAAAAGTGGTATCTGGATCGACGCGGAGCAGGGGATTTACGTCGGTTGGGTGGCCCGGCAGGGGTCCTTTGCCGATGGCATGCCGGTACAAAACGAGAGTGGCGCTGTGACACTGACGTTTTCAGGTGAAGAATTTCCCGAGCCAGGGCTGATTGCTGCCTTGCGGGCCCGCGGTAATGAAGTCAAGACAGGCGGAGCATCATACCTTGCACATCGATTTGAAGAGGAAAAGGACTTTCCAAAAGGGTTGAATGGCCGGTTCCATGGGCTGGTCGCTGACCGAAGAAACGGTACAGCGATGCTCTTCAATGACCGATATGGACTGCAGCGACTGTATTATCACGAAGCGCAGGATGTGTTTTACTTTGCGGCAGAAGCAAAGGCCATCCTGAAGGTGCGCCCCGAGTTGCGCGCCATGGACCAGCGCGGACTCGGAGAATTTATCGTATGCGGTTGCGTATTGGAAAACCGAACGCTCTTTCCGGGCATTCATGTCCTGCCACCCGGTGCAGCCTGGTCATTTCGTGGGGGGAAGCTCGAGAAAAAGGGCACATACTTCGAGCCGCGCGAATGGGAAGAATTGGAACCACTCAAACCGGAGGAATATTACAGCCACCTGCGCGACGTCTTCGTAAAGAACTTGCCCCGATTTTTTGAAGGGCAGGAGCGCATCGGCGTTTCGCTCACAGGCGGTCTGGACACACGCATCATCATGGCGTGGCGCAAGGCGCAGCCAAATTCCCTGCCCTGTTACACGTTTGGCAGCATGTATCGAGACCACCAGGATGTTATCCTGGCGCGGCGAGTCGCGCGGATTTGTGGGCAACAGCATGAGGTCATCACGACTGGTGATGAGTTCCTTTCGCGGTTCGCGCATTATGCGGAGCGGACAATTTATCTAACGGACGGGTGCGTTGACCTTAGCCGCTCCCCGGACCTATATGTGAACGAGAAGGCGAGGGTGATCGCTCCGGTACGGATGGTCGGAACATACGGAAGTGAAATGCTCCTGCACGCGGTGATGTTTAAGGCCGGGAAGCCCGCGGCCGGGCTGTTCCAACAGGAACTATTGCCCCAGCTCCAAAGGGCAAAAGAGACTTACGATGCCAGTCGCCGTGGTCATCCGGTCACATTTATCGCGTTCCGCCAATCTCCCTGGCACCACTATGGAGTGCTTGGGTTGGAACAGACTCAAGTGGGTGTGCGCACGCCCTATCTCGACAACGAACTGGTTCAAACCGTCTACAAATCGCCGGGCCCTGTCGCAATCAACGAAGAAGGCAGGTTACGGTTGATCCGGGAGGGGAACCCTGCTCTTGCTAAGCTGCGCACCGATCGCGGCATTGGCGGCCTGAATAGCGTCCTTACGCGGTGGTTTCTTGAGTTCCTATTCAAAGCTGAATACGCCTATGACATGGGCATGCCGCAGTGGATTGCCCGGGTGGACCACTTGTTTGCTCCTTTTCACCTGGAGCGTATCTGGCTTGGCCGCCATAAGGTCTTCCACTTTCGGGTGTGGTATCGCGACCAACTTGCAAACTATGTGCGCGAAATGCTCCTTGACTCGCGTTCGCTGGCGCGTCCGTACGTCAACCCAGAAGCAGTTCGTACGATTGTCAGTGGCCACCTCAAGGGGAATCGAAATTACACCACACAGATCCACAGGCTTCTGACACTGGAACTTGTGCATCGGGTGTTTTTGGAAACGAGATAAGCGCTGGTGCCAACGGAACGAAAAGGCCCTGCCCAACGAGACAATAGATGAGCCCCTCGCTGGCAACACTTATTTGCGCAGTTGGCGTTGCGGGGCTTTTTTACCTGGATCGAGACAAAAATCTCCACACGTCCAAAGCGCTCTGGATCCCGGAAATCTGGATTTTGATCAGTGGGTCTAGGCCGGTCTCTATGTGGTTGGGAATGAGCCCGGCCACGGTCTCAAGCAAGCAGTTGCTCGAAGGGAATCCAGTTGATCGGCTCGTTTTCGCGTTACTGATCGCCACGGGCTTGGTAGTTGTGTTGAGGCGCGGGAATAAGGTGATTTCCGCACTTCGATCTGGCTGGCCGATTGTGCTCTTTTTTTCGTATTGCCTGCTCAGTGTTCTCTGGTCGGACTTTCCCGGAGTGGCCTTCAGGAGATGGATTAAGGCGGTCGGTGACCTGGTGATGGTGTTCATCATCGTAACCGAGTCGCACCCAGTTGATGCTCTGCAACGACTGTTTACGCGCATAGGCTTCATTCTCTTGCCAGCCTCGGTCCTGCTCAGCAGGTATTACCCCGGCATGGGGCGAAAGTATGACACATGGAGCGGAGAACTATCGAATACCGGCGTGACGACAAACAAGAATATGCTCGGTGTACTGACTTTCGTCCTGTCGCTCGGCGCAACGTGGCTGGTCCTGAGGCTTCTTTGGGATAAGGACAAGCCCAACCGATTCCGGCATATGGTGGCGCAGGGCACGCTACTAGCTTTTGGTATCTGGGTGGTGTTCATGGCCCACTCCGCCACATCAGGGGCGTGCTGCGCACTCGGGGTGGGGTTCATGGTCGCGATTAGTTTGGGAGTATTCAGACGCCGACCTCGAGCCGTCCATGCGCTGGTTGTCGCAATATTAATCGTCGGGAGCCTCACCTTCTTTCTCGGCGGTGTGTCCGGCATCGCCCATGCATTGGGAAGGAAGTCAGATCTGACAGGGCGAACAGAAATCTGGCAAATCTTGATTCCAATGGCGCCCAACCCAATCCTGGGGGCCGGATATGAGAGTTTCTGGCTTGGGCCGCGGCTCGAGACCATCTGGAACCTTTACTCGGGTAGTGTTCATCTGAATGAGGCGCACAATGGATACTTGGAGATCTATCTGAATCTGGGTTGGGCGGGCGTGGGGCTGCTTGTGTTTCTCCTCATATTCGGTTATCGGCGCGCCGCATCAAAGTACCGAAGTGACCCCTCGTTTGGCGGGTTGATGCTCGCCTACGTCCTCACCGCGTCGATTTACAGCATTACCGAAGCGGGCTTTCGTGCGATGGATCTGATCTGGGTCTTCCTTTTGCTGGCGATTCTGGCCTCAAGCTGTGCGTCCGAAGTACAAACGAAAAATGAGAATAGTGAAGCGGACAAACTGCCAACTCCGCAATCGAAACGGCCGCAAGCCCTGCTCTCCACGGCCTCAAACCATGGCTAAACGGTTGATCCCTTTTGATCAGAGTGGCGCCTTCTGCCCGATTGAGGAAGGCAGTGGATTGCGGCGAGCAGCTGTCCGCGGCGCAGGTGCGACCGTTTTCGCGGCCGGAGCGTCGTTCTTCGTGCAGATTGGCGCAACGATGATCCTGGCGCGGCTGCTCACACCGGCTGATTTTGGCATCGTGACCATGGTCACGACGTTCAGCTTGCTCTTCTGCAGCTTTGGCCTGAATGGGTTTACGGAGGGGATCCTTCAGTGGAAAGAAATCAAGGATGATCTCACAAGCAACCTGTTTTGGATCAATCTTGGCATTTGCGCTCTGCTAACCGTAGTGTTCATTTTTTTGGCGCCTCTGTTAGCGCTTTTCTATCACAATCCGCTCGTCGTTCGCGTAGCACAAGGTATGTCACTCACCATCGTGCTGGGAGGCTTAGGGTGGATTCACATGGCACTGCTGAAGCGCGCGATGCGCTTCAAGACGGTCTCAGCGATTAGTATCGCCGCCCGCCTGTTGTCGGTTATTACCTCGATCGTTCTAGCGATGTTGGGATGGGGCTATTGGGCGCTTGTAGTGGGCCAAGTTGTTGTGTCGATTGCGACAAGTATCGGCGCATGGTGGATGTGCCGCTGGATACCGACCTTGCCGAATCGAGTGGAGGGGACGAGCTCAGCGGTGAAATTCGCGATCAACGTATACTCGCACTTCGCGTTCAGCTATGTCACCCGCAACACCGATAATCTCCTTGTCGGCTGGCGCTTTAGCGCACAAGCGCTAGGGTTTTACAAGAAGGCCTACGACCTTTTCGTCCTGCCCGAGTCACAATTGATTGCTCCCATTTCGGCGGTCGTGGTAACCACGCTGAGCCGCCTCAACCATGATCGCGATCAGTATCAGCGCTATTTTCTGACCGGCATCTCCGTCTTGGCTTTCGTGGGAATGGGGATCGGCATCGATATCACGCTGGTCGGTAGGGATGTAATTCGTTTTCTCCTGGGTCCCGGTTGGGAAGAGGCCGGCCGCATCTTCTCGCTATTTGGCCCGGGCATTGGCGTGATGTTGCTCTATGACACCCATGGTTGGATTCACCTTTCGAGCGGACGCCCCGACCGGTGGTTTCGTTGGGGCGTGATCGAATTCATTTGCACCGTCGGCCTGTTCGTGATGGCGCTCCCTTGGGGACCCGCAGGCATCGCCTTGGCCTGGACGATCTCCTACTTCGTTCTCCTGTTGCCTGCATTCTGGTACGCGGGAACTCCGATTAACCTTCCTGTGGGTGCCGTGTTGGGTGCTGTTTGGAAGTCCTTTGTAGCTTCGGGGGTAGCCGGTGGTAGCGCAGTTGTGGTGATTCACTTCATGCCGCTGGTTGTGCGTTTCCCCGGGGCACTAGGCGCCTTGGTCAAACTTGTCTGGGTCTCCTTGCTTTTCTCTGCTTTGTATCTTATCGCAGTCGTGTCCCTTTACCGCGGACTCGGACCAGTGAACCAGACTCTCAGCCTCATCCGTGACGCCATGCCGCGGCGCAAGAACAAGAAAGAGGAGTCGGTGGCCACAGTCGAGAATCGGGTGGCAGCCGTCCCAGCATTGACTGGAGTCGCGGGGACTAACCCTCAGAACCGCGTGCAGTGACAGTCACGGCATTCTGTTCAGCTTCTTCACAAAAAAGAAAAGCAGATTCGGCGTGGGAGCCACCACTAGCCTATAAGATCAACGATTTGCATTGCTGAGGATCGAGAAGCATGTGAGCCTGACATAAAACTTCTTATCTTCAGCCTATGCAAGCGCAGTCTTGAAGCAACTGTTAATCTTTTCTATCCACCCGCAAAGAACGCGTTTGTAACTTGGCTCAAGAAATATCCGCAAGTGCGCCTTCAGACGGCTCGCCTGAAGAACGGTTATGGTTGGAACATAATGCCAGTAGCCATGATGCATATGATTGACGAGGGCTTTGGTGAGGTCATCTGTATCGATTCGGACATAATTGTGAATTGAGAATGCCGTACTATTTTTGCTGAAATCAAAAGTGACCTCCTTTCGTCGTCGAGGACGAGCTCGGGGACGACCGCGACGATTGGAATGCCCTTCGCGCGCGCCTATGGGGTTTTTCCAATGGGTAGAGTTCTGCCTTTCGAACTGAATACAGGCTTGCTTCGTGCCACTGGAGATCATTACCGTGTCATGGAGCGATGGCGGGAACTTCTGCAGACGAACAAATGTCAGGAGTTCCGGCAAGTAAAGTGGCGGGAAAGACCCGTGCACATGCTGGGGGATCAAGACGTACTGACTGCGCTTTTGACCTCAAAGGAATTCTCACAAGTTCCGCTGCACATACTCTGGAGGGGAACGACATTCTTCAGTTTAACGGGGTTTATGGCTACAGAGCCGCTGAACGGCTGAGGAACTTGCCGGGCAATGGTCCAATATTCACTCATGCGCCTGGGGATAAGCCGTGGTCCGTGCGATGGCAGTTGGAGCCCTCCACTGGGCTGAGGGAGTACATCAAAATGGTTTATTTGGACCTGGTCGCGATATACCATTGCGGCATTGCGGTTGAGACATGAATTGGAGTGTGACACAGTCTGGATGGAACCACAGTACACGCTAAGCCTGATTCAGCGGATGCTTGAAATGGGATACCCGGCACTGGCGGGTCTGCCCATGGCGATCTCTGCTGATCTGGCGCGCGTCGCTAAATCTATTCGAAAGCCCCGCCGCATGAGTCTTTCGCCGGTGGAAACTGGCGAACTGGAAACCGCAAGCAACCGGTAGTGCGCAATTCTTTCGTTCTCGCAGTGATCAAGTAAACGTGCCTAAAGGACGTTTGAGCGGCTCGGTGAATCGTGGTCTGGGCAAAAGATCACCCATGTGGGTCTTCCCATCGTTTGCGGCTGCACCCATTAGCACCTGAGAACACGGGCAATCGTTTTGATTCCCTGATTTGTTAGCGAGCTGCCGCCTAAACACTGCCTAGCGATCGGTTATTGCACAACTGCTTGCCCAACTGCAGAGAGCCCGCTCGGCGGAGCGGGACTAGAACCAGAACCTGATGAAGACCCAGATCCCGTTGTGAGCGGATGGGGATAGGTATAGGGCTGGTAATAACCGGTCCAGGTCCCTGCACTTCCTGTTGTTCCAGCGCACTGATAAAGTGTGTTCGTATCCGTCGCCCAGTAAGCTACTTGAGCCGTGCAGGTGCTTGGCCGCGCCGAAAGCAATCCCTCGCCTGTTCCGACTGTCCCGTTGAACGATGCTTTCTGGTCGTAATAGAAGTCGCGGTTGGCAATCAATCTATTCGAACCACTGGAATGTATACTATTATGGAAGAGTGATCCACTTACGCTGTCGTTCCATTCATATATTGGATCAATGCTCTCCCCAACCCATCCAGTTGGCCGCGGCGGATCACCTGACAAAAATACG
>JBKQKT010000056.1:0-4352 GCA_052147365.1 Candidatus Korobacteraceae bacterium
CATTCACCAGATCGCAAGTAAAGACCCCGAAACCGAGTTCGATGGCCGTTTAAGCATAGCGGAATACTTGAGTGCCACAGGAAAACGCGACGAGGCGATTCAGCTTCTTGCCTCCCTTCCGTCGGAAGCCAGGAATGCAGGTATGAATTTCATCTCACTGAAAGCGCGCCTTGAACTCGTGCGGCTCAAAATCGGACAGCATCCACGTGCCGAACTGATGACAGAACTCTCATCCATCGAAGCCGAAGCGCGCCGCGCCGGATTTGGCCTGCTGGTGGAGCAAGTGAAAAGCCTTCCTATCTAAGGTCCTCCAAGTGCCAATCGCCTTCGCTCCCCGTGAAAACGAGCTGCAGCTAAGTGGTCGCGGCGAGGACACTGCATCGCGCTGACGGAACCGGGGGCACAATTTTCCGCGGAATAAAGCCCTTGACCAATTTGCTGACGCTGCTACACTACATCGACCCTCCCCAGGGACTTTCCAGAACTCTCGTCTATTCGTACCCACAACGTGAAGAGGATTTCGCTTATGGTGCTCACCCACCGAGTAGTTCGCGGATTTGTGTTCTTCCTGATTTTCGCTTCGCTTCCCATGTTCGCCATCCGCAGAGCAGATGTCGGAGCCTCCCAGAACGGCTTTCTTGACAATTGCCCGCCCACGCCAAACGGCGGCGTCTGCGCGGTTCTGAATGCTGAAGGCACCGCGACTCTCCCTGGAACCGACGCGAGCGGGAACCCCGTCACGGTTACCATTACTCTTTATGACTGGGGATACTATCCCTGCTCGGCGCAGTCGTGTCATAAAGAGCCGACGATCAATTACGCTGTTCTCGATGTCGTCCTGTCCGGTACCGACACAGCCGGAATTGAATCGGTGGTGGTCAAGGGAGTGCTGCCGTTTCCTGGCTATGTCTCTTGCGGAGGGCCCCTCGGCAGCGTAGGTATCGGGTGCGTTTACGCTCCCGAGCCCGACGGTTCCGACGTACAAGAACCCACGCCAATTACGGCCGCCGACCGCGCCACCAATACTCGATGGGATTTTGGCGGACTCCCTCCATTAAGTCCTCCACTTCCCGCTGTTCCTTTTGACCAGCTGGCATGTTACGCCGACGGCTACAGTGGTATCTGTGAGAGTTTCCCGCTAGGGGAAGCGGTGCTCGTTGTGACCAATTCAGTCGCGAAAAACAAAATCGGCACGGCTTTGAGCGACTACCTCGTCACCCTGATTGACGGAACTCAACTTGGCACTCTGGCGGTTCCAGCCTCGCCCACCAAGCAGGTCGCGACCACGAATAATACGCAGGCCACCGCAACCGTCATTACTAAGCCGCACTTCACCGATTACACTGACTCATCGCAGGCTTACCCGCAGATCAACGCCGATGGCTCCGAGCAGAACCCCGAAGGCTTCACACCTTTGCCGCTTACCAATCCGCCGCCGTGCAACCCCAAAAATGAAGTAACGGGCCTAACGGATACCAGGACCTTTCGCACGGCATGGTATTCGTATACGGCGCCGTCCGACGGCACCATCATCGTGAACACCGCGAGCAGTCGCTACGACACCCTCATCTATGTATTCACCGGGACCGCCTCACAACCAACCGTAGTAAGTTGCGACGACGATCCTCCGAACGGTCATACCCTGCAAGCCTACACAACTTTCAATGCGACCAAAGGCGAAACCTATAACATCATGATCGGTGAATCTCCTACTTTCCAGACCGATGAACCAGGCTCTTTGACCGGTTATCCGCTCAGTGTCGACGGCACGTTGTACCTCAGCTTCCAATTCAAGGCCGCGGCCGAGGGAATCACCCAGCGCACTCACTAGATCGCCAGTCACCAGATCGCGAGTCATTGAATTCGACGACGGTTATTTAAGAGCGCTCTGCGCTCGTCTTAGCGGTACGCCCCGCGTCCTGCTAGGGCTTAAATAACTTTTACCCATCCATTGGCAAGAACAAGAAAAACCGCTTAAGATATCGAATCCCCTTCTTCCCGTCGCAAACTGGCACGGCATCGGGGTACGAGGTTCACGACCATGACGAGCGCAAGCCCAACCCAAAATGTGGCCGACCAATTTCCCGCCGCAAACGGACTGGCCATCGTTCGTCTCACGATCGGCGCGATGTTGGTATCGGTCTTCTTCGAAAATCTGGGAAAGGGTCTCTACACTCCGGCGGGCTACGCAGGCCTGATCAACTACTACATAAAGTCGAGTCACTCGCCGGCCGCGTGGAAGGCCGTTATGGGTTTGGCGGCGAGTCACGCCGCGATGGCGGCTCCTATGCAGGCGATGACCGAGATCTCTCTCGGCATCCTGCTGGTCGTCGGTCTACTGACGCGCCCGCTCGCCTTTGTCGCGTTTCTGTATCTGGCCAGCCTTTGGGTGTCTGAGTGGGGCACGGCATGGATTTGGGAGCTGCTGGTTCCGGTGCTCGCATCGCTTGCGCTCTCGGTGGGCCGGGCCGGTCGAGCATGGGGCGTCGACGCCTTGCTGGCTCGCCGCTGGCCGTCCTCCCCATGGTGGTAACTTGAGCGTGCTGAATTGAGCGTTGTGACTTGAGTGAAGTGACTTGAGCGAAGACCAAGTGCGAGTGTCGGTCGTCATTCCTACGCACAATGAAGCCCAATCCATCGGTCGCGTCTTAGCTGATCTCCCGTCCGATATTGTCACCGAGGTCCTGGTTGTTGATAGCAACTCAACCGACGGGACACCCGAGATCGCTTCCAAGATGGGAGCTCGCGTCCTCCACGAACCTCGCCGCGGATACGGTCGTGCTTGTTTGACCGGGTTCGCGAATGCCAGCACTCCCGATGTAGTCGTCTTCCTTGACGGCGACTACAGCGATCGACCGGCTGAACTCCCACTTCTCTTGGCCCCCATCATTCAAGGGCGTGCCGATATCACCCTCGGTTCGCGCCTCGGGAAGCAGCGCATCCCCGGGGCGATGCCGTGGCACGCCGCCTTCGGTAACCGCCTGGCAGCCTTCTTGATCAGGCTTTTGTACGGTCTGCGGATAAGCGACCTGGGACCGTTCCGCGCCGGGCGCGCCGATGTCCTTCGCCGCCTTGAGCTCCAGGAGATGACGTACGGCTGGGCGGTCGAAATAATTCTGAAAGGTGCGCTCGGTGGATTCCGTATCGTTGAGGTGCCGGTCAGCTATTATCCCCGCATTGGGCAATCGAAGATTAGCGGCACGCTGAGGGGCACAATCGGAGCGGCATGGTTCATCCTTTCCCTGATAGTGCGCTATTATTTTCGGCATCGAAGGGCCGCAATGCCACGGGCCACGTGACTCTTGGCACAGGAATCTGCTATGGAATCCACCCGCGAAAGCCCGGCACATTCGCCCGACCGTGGCCGCACCCTGGTTGTCATGGCAAAAGCACCCAGGCCGGGCCGGGTCAAGACCCGTTTAACTCAGAGCCTTTCAGTGGAAGCGGTCACCGAGCTCTATCGTTGCCTCTTGGACGACACCCTGGCGCTGGCGCGGTCGTCGGACTCTTCCCTGGGCAATGCGGAGGTTGCCATTATGTGCCCCGCTTCGGATGTCGAAGAACTAAGACAGTTGACCCAAGGCGGCGTGGTTGTCGTGGCGCAGACGGGCGAGGGCCTTGCAGCAGCCCTGACCTCGGTGTTTGCACACTTCGCAGCGCTTGGCCGGCAACGCGTGGTTGCTTTCAACAGCGACAGCCCACATCTGCCCGCTTCCGTTCTTGCCAGCGCGTTCGAGGCGCTTGACGGGCACGACGTGGTGGTTGGACCAACACATGATGGCGGCTATTATCTGGTGGGGGCCAAGGCTGCCTATCCAGCGCTTTTCGATGGCGATGGCATGGGCACTCAGAGCGCGCTTGAGGCCCTGCTGGCGCGTGCTCGCGGACTGCAGCTTTCCGTTGGCTTCACGGATCCCTTCTACGACATCGACGTGGCGGACGACTTAACTCGGCTTGCCGCGGAATTGCGCCTCGCTCCCGCCAGAGCGCCACGAACCGCCGTCTGGCTGAAGCAGTGGGGGCAGGCGACGGGACAGTCGCGGACGGGCACGGAAAACCTGTGAAGCTCACTCCACCCCGCAGGCTCTACGGGTTGGGCCTCATCTTGCTTGTGGCGCTGACGATCTGCTCACGCAAGCTAAGCGCCCTGGGTGAACCGTCCTTCCTCATTCTGCTGGGAATTGCCGGCATCGCGTATCTCCTCGCTATCCGTGAGTTCTTCACGACGCCGAGATTTCCGCACAGTGCCATCGTCATTGCGCTTGCGTTGGCTGCTCTGTGGCATCTGCCATTTCTACTGACGCCACCCGGTTTAGATGATGACATTCATCGCTACCTTTGGGATGGCCGCG
>JBKQKT010000057.1:0-12189 GCA_052147365.1 Candidatus Korobacteraceae bacterium
CCGCCTCCCACCGTTAATGAGCGCACGGCCACGGCCAACGTCCCTCACCCACCTCAGCCGACCAATAATGCGGCGGAGAACCGCGTCGCTCCGCCTCCGACGCGGCCCGCGCTGGTGGCGAAAACTCCACCGCCCCCGGCCAGATTGCCCTATGAGCAGAAAGCGCCAGCGATGGAGGAGCATCCTGGACGTCCGCTGGAGCCGCAGCAAAGAGAGAACCTTCATGCAGGCAAACCGGCAGGACCGATGATTGACAAGGAGTTCCCGCCCCATGCGGAGCCGGCGGCGCGGGCAGCACCACCGCCGCGCTCAGCGCCGGCCCAGCACGGCGAGCCAAAGCATTGACCGGAGTCGGTTTCTAGCACGCGCAGCCCAGGAAAGTCCTGGGTTGCGCATTGTATTCTGGCCCATGCCGGACTACCCTATCCACAGTCTCCCAGGAGGCGGCTTATGATGCATCGCGTCAGTTTAATGCTTCTGGCGCTACTGGCTCTGGTTGCTGCTCCTACCGTACTTTATGCGCGTGCGAAGGGTGACCGTGTCCAGGTTGGACGCAGTATTGTCGTGGAGGAGAACGAAGAGGTCGGTGATGTAGTTTGTATCGGTTGCTCCATCCACATGATGGGCACTTGTGGTGATGTGGTCGCTATTGGCGGCAGCATCACTGTAGAGGGGACGGTCCAGGGCGATGCGGTCGCTATCGGTGGAGGAATGCATCTCGGTGACAACGCCTCTATCTCGGGCGACGTTGTCACTGTTGGCGGCGGGTTGTCGCGCCATCCTAATGCTTCCATTAAGGGAGATGTGAGCACGCAGTCGGGCCCGCTCATTTTCTTGGGCTTGTTCCTTGTGCCGTTGATTCCGGTAGTCCTCATCTTGGCATTGATTGTCTGGCTGGTGAAGCCGAATCGGCCGAGAGCGCCAGTCAGGGCCTGAGGGAATTCCAGCCTTCCTTGCAGATATAATGAACGCAGGCAGTTGTAGCAACCGCTCTTGCCGGTGGGGCGCCAACCAGGAGCGTATGAACGAACCTTGCTTTTCGTGATGTTGCCCTCCACGCCGCCAATCCGCCCGAAGCAGAAGCCCAACCGGACGCCAGCGATTGTTGCGCTCTCTATCTGCATTTTCTTCCTTTTCGCTATCATCTTTGCCCAGGCCACGTTTAACCTGACTTTTCTCCAGCCGGATACCAGCCAGGAAACGATCATCTTCGCCGCGGTTTCAGCCCTCATTTTCCTGCTCTTCGTGGCTTTAACGTTCGTCCTGCTGCGGACGCTGCTGCGGCTCTATGCCGAGCGCAAGTCGGGAGCGCTGGGGTCGAAGTTTCGCAGCCAGATGGTGCTGGGCGCGCTTCTGCTGTCACTGGGGCCGGTGGTCTTTCTGTTCTTGTTTTCCTACGGGCTAATGAACCGCTCTGTGGAGAAGTGGTTTTCCCGGCCGGTGGAGGATGTGCAGTACCGCACCAATATCATCGTCTCATTGCTGACGCAATACGCGGCCACCAATGCTGACGCCGAAGCCCAGCGCATCGCCGCCACCGTGGACGCTCAGAAGTCGTTCCACACCCTCAACTTCAGTTTCATGATGGATGAGTTTCGCCGTAGCGAACTCACGCTGCAAGGCGGCTTTGCGTTCGCCATCGTTGATGGCCGTGCGGAAGCCAGTTTTCACGCGCCGGAAGCTTGGCCGCTGCTGCAAAACAATCTGCCGCTGAAGCCGGCCTTGGGGCAGGCGAAGGCTTTCGACGTTCTGGGCCAGACTTACGTCCTGGGCCGTGCGCGTGTTGGCAACGGCGAGATTTTGGTGGCTATGCCGCTGCCGGCAAACTACTCGCTCGTCCTGCGCGATCTGGAGCGCAGCCAACAGCAATATCAGGACCTACGTATACAACGTCGCCGCTTAAGACGCACCTATATGGGGTTCCTATTGCTGCTGACCGTGTTGACGCTGTTCGTCTCCACCTGGCTGGCGCTGTACCTTTCCAAGATGGTGACGCGGCCCCTGGTGGCGCTGGCGGAAGCCACCCATGAGATTTCGCGCGGACGGCTCGACTACCGGGTTGAGGTGCAGGCGGGCAGCGAGATCGGCAAGCTCGTACAATCGTTCAATCGCATGGCTGCGGACCTGGAAGCCAGCCGCGCCAATCTCGAGACATCCGGCCGCGAACTGGCCGAGATGAATGTGCAACTGGAACAACGCACGCGGCATAGCGAGACCATCCTCGAAAATGTTCCGTCGGGCGTGCTTTCGCTCGATGCCTCCCGCCGCGTGCTGCATTCCAACCGCGCCGCGCGGCGGCTGCTGCGGCTCGATCAAGACCCGCCTCGTCGCGCGGAGACCCTGCACGACTTGTTCCCATCTGACGTGGTCTCGGATATTGAACACCTTCTGCGGAAAGCGGACCGCATGGGAACCACGACCAGCCAGATGGAGATCGTCACTACCCGGGCTAATCTCAACGTCGCGATAACCGCGGCTTCCCTCGATTCGACGGGACAGTCGTCGAGCGCGAACCGTCAGAGAATGGGATACATCGTGGTGCTCGAAGACATTACCGACCTGTTGCGCGCGCAAAGGCAGACGGCATGGCGCGAAGTGGCTCGCCGGATTGCGCACGAGATCAAGAATCCTCTGACGCCGATCGCGCTTTCGGCCGAGCGTATTCGTCGCCATCTGGAGCGTGCCGCACCTCCAGACGGCGTTTCTCTCAATGTCATCCGGCAGTGCGCTGAGACGATTCGCTCTTCGGTGGAAACCGTGCGCACATTGGTGGACGAGTTTTCCGCCTTGGCCCGCTTCCCCGCATCACAACCGCACCCTTCGGACATCAACAGCATCGTCGATCAGGCGCTGCTCATGTTTGATGGCCGCCTTGATGGCATTCAGGTGCGCAGGTTCCTAGCTGCCGACTTGCCGCCGGTGCAAGCTGATCCCGAGGCCATAAAGCGCGCCGTTGCGAACCTGGTGGACAATGCTGCCGAGGCTATGCAGCAATCGCTGGTGAAAGAGATTCAGATCTCGACGGTGCTGCTGGGTGAACGCGACTCGGTGGAGATCGTGGTCGCGGACACCGGGCAGGGCGTGACCTGGGAAGTGAAGGAAAAGCTGTTTCTGCCGTATTTCTCCACCAAGAAGCGCGGGACCGGCCTTGGTCTCGCGATTGTCAGCCGCATCGTAGAAGACCATCACGGGTCTATCCGGGTGGAGGAAAATTCCCCCGTGGGCACTCGATTTATCGTAGAGTTGCCGGTGGCCCAACAAGTGGCCGCCGCGGCTGCCGGCTGAAATGCACACTATTCTGATCGTAGATGACGAGTCGCAGATCCGCAGCTCGCTGCAAGGCGTCCTGGAGGATGAGGGCTACAAGACGCTGCTCGCCGCAACTGGCGAGGAGTGCATCGATGCCCTCCGCCACAAGTCGGTGGACGTTGTCCTGCTCGACATTTGGCTGCCTGGGATCGACGGCCTCGCCACGCTGGAAAAACTCGTAGAGAACGAGGACCATCCCGAGATCATTATGATCTCGGGGCACGGCAATATATAGACCGCTGTACGAGCAACGAAACTGGGGGCGTTCGATTTCCTGGAGAAGCCGCTATCCATCGAGCGGACGCTCATCGTGTTGAAGAATGCCATCGAGGCCAAGCGGCTGCGCAGCGAGAATCTTGAGTTCAAGAAGCAGTTTCAGGCCAGGAGTGTCGTCGTTGGCGACAGCATCCCCATGAAGGCGCTTCGCCAGCAGATCTCGCTGATGGCGCCTACCAACGGCCGCGTGCTGATCTATGGTGAGTCGGGCACGGGCAAGGAACTTGCGGCGCACGCCATCCATGCCCAGAGCCTGCGCAAGGACGATATGTTCGTTGAGGTCAACTGCGCAGCCATTCCGGAAGATCTCATCGAAAGCGAACTGTTCGGCCATCGCAAGGGCGCGTTCCCTGGCGCTGCCGCCGATAAAGATGGCAAGTTCCAGAAGGCCGACGGAGGAACCCTCTTCCTCGATGAGGTGGGAGACATGAGTCTCAAGACGCAGTCCAAGGTGCTGCGTACGCTCGACGAAGGCCGCTTCGCGCCAGTCGGCGAGGAAGAGCCGATCACTGTGGACGCGCGTGTCATTGCTGCGACTAACAAAGACCTGGAAGAGGAAATTTCAAAGGGCAATTTTCGTGAGGATCTTTTCTACAGGCTGAACGTGATTCCTTTCTACGTGCCGCCGCTGCGCGAACGCAAGGAAGACATTCCGCAATTGACACGTTACTTCCTGCGCGAGTTTTCCAACAAGTACGACCGACGGCAAAAGGAGATTTCCGACGAGGCCCTCGATGCACTGGTGCGTTACTCATGGCCTGGCAATGTCCGCGAACTACGCAACTTGATAGAGCGGATCGTGATTATGAATCCAACGGTAAGCAAACTCGAGCGCAAGCATATGCCCACGCTCATTTACCGCGAGAGCGGCCGCCGTAGCATGGGCGATTTTTCCAGCCTGCACCAGGCTCGCGCCGCTTACGAACGCGACTACATTCTCAAGAAGCTCGATGAGAACCACGGCAGCGTAAGCCGCACGGCCGAGATACTCGGCCTTGAGCGCAGCCACATGTACCGCAAGATGAAGGCGCTGGGAATTGCGGTGAAGGAGTAGGTTAATGCACGCGTTTGGCCCCAATTTCGTCCCGACTTTGTTGCTGCTGGTCGTGTTCGCAGTTGCCGACTTCACGGCTGCTCTTGCGCAGAATCCGACGGCGATGGATGAGATGCGCGCCGGCGCAATTGCGTACAAGTTCTCTGACTATGCCGGAGCGGCTGAGCACTTCAAGGCGGCGCTCGATCTCGATCCCGATTTCACCCAGGCAAGGCTTTTTCTCGCTACCTCTTACGCTCAGCAATATACTGCCGGTGACGACTCCGCAGCCAATGTCGCCATGGCACAGCGGGCGATGGACCAGTTCAAGCTGGTCCTGAATGACGATCCAAGCGAAGAGGAACGATACAAGAGCATTGTGCCGATTGCGTCGCTGAGCTTCAATCTGAAGCGCCTGGATGACGCGCGTGAATACTACGGAAAAGCTCTGGCACTGAAACCTAACGAGGCGCGTAATTATTTCATGCTTGGGCTGATCGATTGGACCGAAGCCTCCAAGTTGCGGACCAAAGAGAAAAGCGATCTAGGCCTGAGCGAAAGCGCAATGATCAGCAAGCCGGAGGCATGCGCCGCGCTACGCGCTCAGAATCAGCAGAAAGTTGAACAAGGGATTCAGCGCCTGCAGAAAGCACTCGAGCTGCAGCCCGCCGATGGTGACGCCATGGGCTACATGAACCTGTTGTACCGCGAACGTGCCGAATACGAATGCGATGATCCTGAGGCCCGCAAGGCTGACCTGAAAGCGGCTGACGAATGGGTCGACAAGGCCATAGCGGCGAAAGGTGCTAATGCGGGGAGCGCAGCCGCGGAGAAACCTGCACCAAAAGAACCGCAAAATTAATTTTGCAAGTTCCGGCACGCTGCGCGTTCCTCGGATATGACCCGTAGAGCAACTGCGAAACCGTCCTCGTCAACCGAACCTTCGAAAAGGGGGAATCACCGCACATGCGAGGCGCTAGGCTAGTCCAAATTTTCTTGTTAGCTCTTTTTGTCGCCCTTCCGGTTCCATTCTCAGCGCAAGCCGCAACCGACAACACGATAACGAATGCGGACATTGTCAAGATGGTCAAAGCAGGCATCCCGGAGAGCATCATCCTACGCGAAATCCAGACTTCAAGAACCGACATCGGTGCGAGCCCTACTGCTCTCATCGAATTGAAAAACCATGGCGCCTCAGAAAAAATATTGGGCGCGGTCCTCGACAGCCAAAATGGCGCCAACCAGCCGCTCTCACAACCTCGGCCAGCCTCCCAAGTTCCTGTGCAATCCGCGGCGACAGTCCCACATCATCTGCCTTCCTTTGAGGCAAAGGTGCGGATCAATCCAAAAGAGCAGGCCAAGGTCTCAATGACGCACAATCAGATCAAAGTGGAAAAGTCGGGAGTGCCATTGTTCGAGCTGAAATGGAAAGAGAAACGCTAACAGTAAGTTAGCGCGCAAATCGTCATCGCTCTGAGTCCGGATCGGCTACCGGCTCATCAACCTCCACTGCCTGCGACATCCGCTGTAATTGCGTTCGCCAGTCAGTCTCCTGCACGAAGTCGCGAGAGTCGCGCCATCCCGGCCGTACTTTGACAAACAACTCAAGGTAGACTTTCGTATTCAGCAGCTTCTGGATCTGCAGCCGCGCCGCCGTACCGATCTTCTTTAGATTTGCACCCTGCTTACCGATGAGAATGGCCTTCTGCCCGTCACGTTCGCAATAAATTGTCGCCGCTACGCGCGTCAGTTTGCCGCTTTCTTCATATTGCTCGATCAGCACGGTCGTTGCGTAGGGCACTTCCTGCTCGGTGGCCAGCAATACCTGTTCGCGAATGAGTTCAGCCACCAGGAACCGCTCAGGCTGGTCCGTGACCTGATCCTTAGGAAAATATCGCGGGCCCTCTGGCAGCGTTTTGATGACAGCGTCCAGCAGCGTGTCGAGACCCTGGCGCTTCATTGCCGAAATCGGAATGACTTCAGCAAACTTCTGACGCTCTTCGTATTCTGCGATCAGTGGCAGCAGGCGCTGTTTCTCCAGCTTGTCAATCTTGTTCAGCAATAGGAAGCATGGCTGGGCGCTTCTCTTCACGATGTCGAGCACAAACTTGTCGCCGGCGCCGAACTTTTCGCTGGCATCTACGATCAACAGCAGCAGGTCGCAGGCTTCCAGGGCGTCGTACACTTCCTTCATCATACGGCGATTCAGAGAGTTGATCGGCTTGTGGACGCCTGGTGTGTCCACCAGGACGATCTGCCCGGAAGGACGCTTTCCTTTGCGCTCGACATTGACAATGCCCTGTATGCGATTGCGCGTGGTTTGCGGTTTGCGGGTAACTATGGCGAGCTTCTCGCCGACCAGCGCGTTCAGCAGCGTGGATTTCCCTGCGTTGGGGCGCCCGATGATGGAGACGAATCCAGAGCGAAATGCCATCTCAGGAAACCCGCACCTGCCTGGGATCAAGGCTTACGCGCACGCGGTCTATACGGCGCTCAGTGGATTCCAGAACTTCGAAGCGTAAGCCGTTTTCGTGGAAGATCTCACCCGCTTTCGGAATGTGCCCGGCAAGCTCGCTGACCAATCCAGCAACCGTGGTTGCTTCTTTCTCGTCCGGCCGCACGCCCAATAATTTTTCAAGCAAATCCACGTCGGTGTTGCCGTTGAAGACGTAGGAGGTTTCGCTCTCTTTTACAATCTCTGCCTTCTCGTGCTCATCACGTATTTCGCCGACGATTTCTTCCACCAGGTCTTCGATGGTCACAAGCCCGCCGACTCCGCCATATTCGTCAATCACCACCGCCATGCGGATGTTGTCGCGCTGCATCTCGCGCAACAGTTCGCTACCTAGCTTGGTTTCGGGCACGAAATACACGTCCGTCTTCATCAGATCCCGAACCGTCCTTCTATGAGCCTCAACATCGGGAACCTGCAACAGGTCTTTGGCGTACACGATGCCCTTGATGTGATCAATGTCGCCTTCGTAGACCGGTATGCGCGAGTAGGGGTGTTTTCTTACCAACTCGGTAAATTCAGCGATGGTCATGCTGATTGGCACAGCGACGATTTCCGGCCGCGGCGTCATGACTTCGCGCACGGTTTTGTCGCCGAACTCAACCACTGATTGAATGAGGTCGCGATCGCCCTCCTCCAGAATGCCTTCTTCCTGGCCGGCTTCAATCAGTGCGTCAACGGCCTCCGAAGGGTGCTCCGGCTCTTTTTCAGTGTGCTCCTTCGACAGGGACGTAACTGACAGGGCAAAGCCAAGAATGAGTGTGACCGGTAGCGCAAGATATATCAGGACTCGCAGCACCGGCACCCAATGCCTCAGCCACTCGCCGCGAGTGCGGACGAAAAACACGTACGGCAGCAGGCGATTGAAGATCACGATGACCAGGATGAGGCTGACCGCAGCCTGCACCAAGTCAAGTACGACCCATCGGTTTTCGGTGAACAGAACATAGCCAATGAGCACGCCAACGCCGGCCATGCAGATTTGTGTCAGCACCGCCATGGAGAGCGCAGCCCGCTCGCGGCTGGCGTGCAGTCGAGGCTCAACCTGCTCCTCGTAAGCGTCAATGTTCTCCTGAAACTCGCGCGATAGGAATTTACCCATCTCGGCGTGGAGGCGATCAACGTAGGAGACCAGCGCCAGCAGCGCCAGGAGAACCAGGAGCAGGAGGAATAATAGGGGGCTCATTTCCGGCCGCCTTGACGGCTTCGAAGGGAGGAACGCTTCCCCTCGTCGCGGGCGCGCCGTTCAACTCCGGGATGTGTGCGCTCGATCAATCCGGCGGGAAGTCCCAACCGCTGCCTGAGTTCTATTTCGCGGGCCTTCATTTCACCGTTGTCGGTCTCATGGTCGTAGCCGGCAAGGTGCAGCAACCCGTGCAGAATCAAGACCTTCAGTTCTGTCTGCGTGGAGTGGCCGATGTCGGCAGCGTTCACCGCGGCCATTTCGGCAGAGATGGCAATGTCACCCGCCAGTTCCGGGATGGCAGATGGAAAAGAAAGAACGTCGGTCGGCTTGTCTGTCCTGCGAAAAAGGCGATTCAATTCCCGCAGTTCGAGGTTTGAGGTAATACGAACGTTGACCTCGCCCTTCAGCCCCAGCGTACGCCGGGCCTTTGCTGCAAACAAAGTCAAAGCGCGTGCGTTCACTGCCTGGGATTTGTATTCCAGCACAATCACTTTCTTCTCAAGCACAAATGGGAGGGCCACTAGCCCTCCCAGATCATGATAACAATTCTCTATTCGGCCGCGCGATTCTGGGCGGGAGGCGTTTCGGCCGGAGGAGCCTCCGCCAACGAAGCTTCGCGTTCAATGCCGGCTGAAGATACTTGGGCGTTGCCGCTGCGCGCCGTGGCATAGCCGTTACCGTTCCTGGCCTCGAGCGTCAGCGGCAACTGCTCGTTGCGGCCTCTGTAATCGTCATAGGCGCGGATGATGCGCTGTACCAGGTGGTGCCGCACCACATCGCCTTCATCGAAATAGCAGAAGCGAATTCCATCCACATTCTTCAGAATGTCAATTGCCTCCAGCATTCCGCTGCGATTCGAGTTGGGCAAATCAATCTGCGTGATGTCACCAGTAATCACCGCCTTGGAATTGAACCCGAGCCGTGTGACAAACATCTTCATTTGTTCTGAAGTGGTGTTCTGCGCTTCGTCGAGGATGACGAATGAATCGTTAAGCGTCCGCCCGCGCATGAACGCAATGGGCGCGATCTCGATGACGTTCTTCTCCAGGTAGCGGTCCACCTTGTCGGGATCGAGCATGTCATACAGGGCGTCGTACAGCGGACGGAGATACGGATCAATCTTTTCCTGTAGCGTCCCGGGCAGGAAGCCCAGCCGCTCGCCGGCCTCCACCGCCGGTCGTGCCAGTATGATGCGGTTTACGCGCTTGGACAACAACGCCGCGATCCCCATAGCAACTGCCAGGTATGTCTTCCCAGTCCCCGCCGGGCCAACAGCGAAGACCATGTCGTGCTTCTCGATAGCTTCCAGGTATCGCCGCTGGTGAATGCTCTTGGGCTGCACTGTGCGCTTACCGAAGGAGCGCTGCTTGCCGGCTTCGACGAGGCCGCGCAACGTTGCCGTCGAGTCGGCAGTTAAGACCCGAATCATCGATCCTAGGTCTCCATTGACGAAGGTGACGCCGGTTCGCACTAGCTGCTTGTAATCGGTAAAGACCTGTTCGGCGCGACCCACATCGCTGGCCGCTCCTTCGATTTCGATGGAATCGGCGAGCATGGCGATGGTGACGTTCAAACCATCTTCCAACAGACGCAAGTTCTCGTCTCGTGTGCCGAATAGGGTCTCGATGTTGGGGCTGATCTCGATGTTTTTCTTCATCTAGAGTCGGAAGGCTGCCTCCTGGACCTTAGTTCCCATTCCGCAATCAATTCTTGCGGATTGTGATGATTGCTCCCCCGGCACTCCAATAACTGGCTGGAGGAGGAGCCGACAAGCCGCTTCGGTCTGTCGTCTGAATTGGTGACGGTATTCTGGCGTGGAGAGGGAAGTGCTGCCGGAAAGTTCGCCGAAGCGAAAAACTACTCTCATTCGCGCATAGCGTATCCCCGATTTGGCCCAGAGTCAATGGCACCGATGCGCGAATCAGTGTTACCCGAGATACTTCCCAACGGCTTTGTAACAATCCCACTCCCTAGCTGGTTGGATGAGCCTCTGCAGAAGAAGGACGCTTCAATAGCAACGCTTTTGGCTGCTGAAGGACGGCTCGATTTGCCGATGTACGAAGCATCCTGTAAAATCATAGTTCCGGCTCACGTCGAGATTTTCTACTAAGGACCCCAGCAAGATATGGCAGATCATTTTTCGGCGCTCAAGCGTGCGCGCCAGACCGAGACGAAGACTGCACGCAACCGGGCCAATAAGTCACGCCTGCGCAGCGCGTTACGCTCGCTTCGCGAGGCCCTTGAAAAGGGCGACAAAGCAGCGGCCCAAACCGCCTATCGGACAACGGCATCGGTCGTTGATAAGGGCGTACAGAAGGGCGTGCTCCACAAGAACACCGCCAGCCGCTACAAAGCACGTCTCAGCGCACGGGTAAAAGCAGTGGCGACCAAGTAGCGGAGCTCCATTCCGAATGAAAAGGCTGCCTCAGGGCCTGCCCTTTTGCTTGACCGTCACTGTCGTTATCAAGAAACGTGCGCTCATTCTGAATCTGTCGGCATGGTAAGGGTTTTCCCCGTCAACGCGGACTTCGATCTAGTCCGCCCTCTTTGACAGATTCGATTCTTACCTATTTCTGACCGACTCCAAGTATAATTCCTTCCAATTTCGTCCTTTGGGAACCCCAAAGCCTGTTTCGTACCTTCCACTCGCGGCCGATGGTGGCTAATGATTGATTTCCTCGTTTCACTCCTCGTCACCTCGGTTGCAAACCAGTTTCCGGCTGTCGCCGCGAAACGTAGTCAGGAGAATGGAAAATGAAACGCTTCGCATTTGCTGTAACCTTCGCGCTTCTGCTCTGCACCTCGACGTGGGCACAGAGTCCCTACAGCTTCCGGACCGTCAACTACCCCGGAGACACCTTTACGCAGTTGCTTGGCGTCAACAATAGCCTGAACATCGCGGGCTACCACAATGTGAATCAGAACTCAGGTTTCACTCTGCGTTTGCCTTTCAACTTCACCACCGAGAATTACCCGAATTCGATGATGACTCAGGTCATCGGTATCAACAACGGCAACACCACGGATGGTTTCTACGTGGATAACAGCAGCGTTACCCACGGCTTCTACGATCTCGGCGGCGTGTTTACCACGGTGGATTATCCCGGCTCGGCCTTTAACCAGCTCCTCGGGCAGAATGATATGGGCCAGGCGGCAGGCTATTACAGCCTGAGCCAAGATAATTCAACACCTGACTTTCCCTACATCTACGGCGAGTTCGGCGGAGTTTTTCAGGTGATTACCATTCCGGGGGCGGTAGGAGGAGCACAGGCAACCGGGATTAACAACTCGCAGCAGATCTGCGGTTTCTATGTAGATTCCCAAGGTGTGAATCATGGATTCCTGCTGAACTTCGGCCTGTTCCTAACGCTGGACGCCCCGGGCAGCACGTTTACTCAAGCCTTGGGCTTGAACAATAACGGTCAAGTGGTTGGTGACTACATGGACCAGGGCGGCAATACCCACGGCTTTGTGTGGACGAGCGGAGGCGGGTTCCAGACCATCGATAATCCCAACGGCATCGGCACGACCGTGGTCAACGGCATCAACGACAAGGGTGTGCTGGTCGGCTTCTACGGCACGTCGCCCTTCAACAGCGGCTTCGTGGCCTTTCCTCAATAAATGGAGGCGACAACGAAAGGCGGGCCTAAGGCCCGCCTTCGTGTTGGCTAAGACTCCGATCTTCTTACCGCAGAGTCACGCGGAGAAATTCTCGTTTCCCACGCGCCCGTGCCCTCAAAGTTATCCGTGGTGAACAGCTTCCTTTTCCTTCTCAGCCACTTCGCTTTGCGGCTTCCAGCGCAGGATTGGCTTACGTGCCGCCGCCGTTTCATCTAGCCGTGACACCCGCGTATTGTGCGGCGCTTCGAGGAT
>JBKQKT010000058.1:0-3600 GCA_052147365.1 Candidatus Korobacteraceae bacterium
ATGCAGGTGCGCCCGAGGGCGTCACAAATTGCGGCCAAATCGCTGGACCCCAGCTCCGTTCTGGCAACAGCAGCGGCCTACCAGAATTAGAACATGTCTGAGGCGAGAAGTCAGTGACCTTCCGCGCACAGGTGAGGAAAAAGGCACTTCGCCACTGGTGCTTTCAATAACTCACCAGATTTGCACACGTTCCGCCGGTGCCAGGTAAAGGGTCTCACCGGGCTTGACATCGAACAACGAATACCACGCGTCTATGTTGCGAACCGTGTCTGCCCGGTACTGCGCTGGGGAGTGTGAATCCGTCATCACCTGTTGACGCAGCGCAGCGTCACGACCCTTAGACGCGTAGTTCTGGCCAAAGGCGATGAAGAACTGCTGGTCGCCCGAAAAGCCATCCTGAATAGGAGCAGCCTTCCCCGCAAGCGAGGCACGATATCCGTCATAGGAGGCCGCGACACCTGCTACGTCGGCAATGTTTTCGGCCAGCGTCTGCTTCCCGTTGAGGGAAAGGTCCGGAAAAGGCTTGTAACTGTCATATTGAGCAGCGAGCTTAGCGGTGGCCGCCTCAAAATGCGCAAGGTCGGCAGGCGTCCACCAGTTGCGTACGCGTCCCTTAGAGTCGAAGGCGCTGCCTTCCGAGTCAAAGGTGTGGCTGATTTCATGGCCGATGACGGAACCGATCGCGCCATAGTTGGCGGCGGCAGGGGCCAGCGGGTCAAAGAACGGTGATTGGAGAATGGCCGCTGGAAAGTTCAGTGCGTTCTGCAGCGGAAGATTTACGGCGTTGACCGTCTGCGGGGTCATGGACCATTCGTGGCGGTCAACCGGCGCTCCCAATCGCCCGACTTGGCGGTGGAACTCAAACAAGTTGCCACGCCAGATATTGCCAAAAATGTCGTCTGCCTTCACTTCATACGCCGAGTAATCAATCCATTTTTCGGGGTAGCCGATGCCGACGTAAAGAGTAGTCAACTTTTCCTGCGCCTCGGCTTTGGTGGAGGGATCCATCCAGGAGAGTGCCTCGATGCGTTTGCGAAATGCCGCAATGATGTTTGCCACCATGGCCTGTGCCTGCGCTTTGGCTTCAGGAGGGAAGTAGCGCTGGGCGTAAAGCTGCCCCACGTCGTCGCCCAGATGCCGGTTGACGATCACCACGCCGCGCTGCCAGCGCGGACGCTGTTGTGGCGCGCCGGAGAGCGTCTTGCCGAAAAAGGCGTAGCGCTCGTCAGAGACAGCCTTGGGAAGAACTGGCGCATATTCTTCGATCAGGTGATACGCGAGCCAGTCCTTCCACGTGTCCAGCGGAGTGGACGCCACCAGAGCGGACTCGCCGGCGAAGGCCGTAGGCTGCCACACAATGAAGCTGGCTTGTTTGCTCAGCCCGGCCCCCCGAAAGTATTCCGCCCAGTCAAGGCCGGGGGCCTTGGCGGTGAAGTCGGCCTGCATCCAGGAGTTATTGGCTTTGTGAATGTCATCGTTGTCAGCCAGGCTGAGATGTTTTTCCGCAATGGCATGCTCCAACTTCACGATGCGCTCGGCACGAGCGTCCGTGTCATCGAATCCGGCCAGCTTAAGCATGGCTGAGACGTGCGCCTGATACTTGCTGCGAACGTCACGCATATGCTCGCTGTCAGAAAGGTAATACTCGCGGTCGGGCAGTTGAACACCGCCTTGCAGTAGGTACGCGGCATAGTGATCAGGATCGTTGAAGCCGGGGGCGACCCACAACCCAAAAAGGTGCGGAGTGTGGAAATTGGTGTTATTCAGCGCATCCACATCGGCGCGCAGCGTTTCCCCTAGAGCGAAAGCCAGTTCCTTTTTGTTCTGAATGGCAGCGATGGCTTTGAGATGAGTCTGGAGAGGCGCCAGACCTTTGGCCTCGATGGCAGCCTCGTTCATGTAGGAGTTGTAGAGATCTGCAATCTTGCGCGCGCTGGAGCCGGCCGGTGCGTTGCCCTTGGCGGTTTCTTCGATAATGGCTGCAGTACGTTTGTCGCTCAAGTCGGCAAGGCTTGAAAACACACTTATCCGGGCTCGGTCTGGTGGCAATTCCGTGCGCTTGATCCAGTCGCCATTGCAGTACAGATAAAAGTCATTGCCGGGCTTCACCGAGCGGTCCATATTGGCCACGGAAATGCCGTGGGTATTCTGCTTCGGAGCGTCCTGCGCGTGTGCAACGGGCAGCGTCAGGCCGAGCAAGCAAATTCCGGCGCACTGGAGGACTGAGTTTATGGACGGGATTACGAATGTCATTTATTCACTCCAAGAAGGTGGGCTGAATGTCTTGAGTGCCGCATCTGACTAGACGGAAAACAAAGCAAGAGGGTAGCACGACGGCTCAATCAGCCCGGGCGAGAGCCTGACTTGTCCAGCGTTGGACACCGGATTCGCGATAGTGGCATCGAACAGTCTTGTCAATTCAATTTCAAATGTACGGCACGCGCCAACGCCCGCTGCCGTTTGTCGAAGCTATAAACAAATTCCGCGCCCATTTCGAGTGCGGCGGCAACGTGCAAAAGGTCCGTGGCACCCGTTCCCAATCTTGCCGTCGTTTGCTCAGATAGATATTGCGCCCGCTCAAAAACCTGGTCTGGCAGGGGACGTAATTCCAGGATGCCCTCCCGCAAATCCTTCTGAAAGTTCCGCAGCGAAACCTGAGCTTCCAAGGCCGATGCCTCCTTGCGATACACGCGCAGCCCGAAAGCGTTCACCACTTCCAACGCACCCAGCGTGGCGACCACAACGGGCTGCTTGACTGTTCGGATTGCACGCACAGCAGCGCCCGAGTTTGCGTCGGGACCGTATAGTGACACAAGAAAACTGGAATCAGCGTAGATCAATATCGATTCCGGTCCCTGGCAATCAACTCCGCACCGCTGACCTGAAAAACCTTGTCGCCATAGATCTGACGTACTCGTCCCAGGAAGTCCGGCATTTCAGCCTGGGTTCGGCCATTCTCCGGAACCAGGCGGGCGATCACCCGTCGGCGTTTGGTGATTTGAATCTCTTCGCCCCGGTATAGAAGCTGTTCAATCTTCTTGAAGTCGTAGCGAAGATCGCGAACCGAAGCTGTTTTCATGTGATACATATTAGCATCACATTAGGATGGGGATCAAGCATAGGTCTGATTACCCTCTTGTAGCGCTACTCATACCGCAGCGCCTCTGCGGGAAGTACGCTTGCAGCTGACCATGAAGGGTACAGCGTCGCTATAAACGAGATACCGATAGTACGACTTGCTCAATCCCGACAGAGGCAATCCGATGGGCAACCTAGACTTGCCGTATTTGGAGAACTCAAGATATTTCTTGATCTCCTTCAGATCACGTGCGTTGGTCAGTTGCAAATCTTCATTGACGAAATGAATGACTCCGCCGCGCTTCACCGCCGTCTCAAGCAGTTGGTTGCGGTCGTTCTCATCCTCGGGGAGTGCAAAGATGCTGTACATGACGATGTTGCACTCGCGGTCATTGACCAAGTGCGCCAACGTTGGCAGGTGAATCATGTCTTCGAGGTCGAACAGCTCGTAGTTGAACTCGATGCTCTTCTTCTTGCAGTAATCCACAAGCATGTAACGCTGCAGGTGAACCGGTATGCTGT
>JBKQKT010000059.1:0-9988 GCA_052147365.1 Candidatus Korobacteraceae bacterium
GTGAGCCTGATGTTCTGGGCATTTCTCTCAGGGTTGCTACTGCTGGCGGGCGCGAATCTCAGCGCGGAAGAGCACGCCCGGCGCGGCCTGTAGAAAAAGTTTCTTGGCACCTGTTCTTTGAGTGTGGGAAATCGGTTCGTCAGTGAAACGCGCGCTTTTCACTTTTTGAGGATTGGGACGTCGCTGAAAGCGAGTCCGCGTTTGCGGTTGATGCGGCAGATCAGATTCTCCAGTATTTTCGGCAGCAGGTTTGCCCCGGGCGTCGGAGCCAGCGAATTCTTCTCCACGTAATCTTCGGCGCCAGCTTTAATCAGTTTTTGCCGGTTCTTTTCGGTGAGACTGCTGAGCACGATCACCGGGATGTCGGCGGTTGCGGCGTCCTTCTTCAAGCAGGCCAGTACTTCGGGGCCGCTAATCTTGGGCAAGATCATATCGAGCAAGATCAGATCGGGTTGGCGCTCCCGCGCCAGTTTCAGGGCGGATTCGCCATCTTCGGCACAGACCACCTCGTACCCAGCCTTATGCAGTACCCGTTCGTTTTCATGCAGAATCGGTTTGCTGTCATCCACTAAGAGGATCTTCACGCAGTCTGCCGTCCTTATGTTATTAGCACTATCGGCAGAGCGGCCCAATCAGATTAGAGGAGGGCCTCTTCACGAATCTGCAGCCGTTCCAGCCGTTACCAATGGTTACCTGGGTGATCGCTTCGGTTGGTCTCTTAATTCTTCGCCGCGCTCAAAGCCGCGAGTTCGCGGCGCGCTTCCTGAGCGGGGATGAAGTCAGGATCGGCGTTCTTCCAGAGGTCGAGCAGTTGCTGGTAGGTACGGGTCGCTGCCGCGTGGTCAAACTGCGCTTGGGCGCGAGCCGTCCCGAGTAGGCAGAGAATATAGTCGGGAGCCTGGGCAGCGCCGGTACCTTCCTGGAAAGATAGACCGCGATAGCGAACCCCAGGTTCGAAGTCAGTGACGGCCTGCTGTCCGTGCTTCATCTCCAAGGAGGCGCGGCCGAGCAGTTGAGGAATCTTCGTCACCAGCACGTAAGGAACGGCAGAGGTCAGCAACGCTGCAACCTGTTCGGGATGGTGCGCCGCCAGGGCTGCGGCAGCCTTTACCTCAGGCAAGTAGATGTCATTGACCAGCGTATTTGTGGGTGCTTCCGCAGCCACGTGCTGGATTTCCTTGAGGGCGAAACCCTCCTCACCACATAGCGCAAGAGCCAAAGCCGCATCGGGAACGGTGGCCATCGAATGGTCCAGAGTCAGCCCATGGTGGGCGTCTTCGCGGGCCGCGGAGCAATTGGATACCAGCGCGTCGTGGAGAGACTTGATGGCGTAGAGCCCACCAGCTGCGTCGGTCAGGTGCTGCTGTTCAGCTTTTTGTGCACCTTGCGTCCACTGCCGATCCGCGTCGTGCATTTTTCCCAGATAGAGATAAATTGCGGCCGCGCTCGTCTGCACGATAAAGCCGTCGGGACGACCGGCGGCCCATTGCGGATGTTTCTCCCAGTCCGGCCGGCCAGACACAAAATCGGCGAGCATAGCGTTGCTGTGATACGAAGTGTTGTCTGCGCCGCCCTGGTCGAGTGCTTCTTTTAAGTAACGCTCGCCCTCCGGCATCCGATCAATTCCCATCAACGTGCCCGCGGCGTTGTCGGCGGCAACGTCGTCCCAACGAGCGATCTCCCAGGTCTTCTCGAAGTCCGTTGCGGCCTGCTCGTAGTCGCCAATGGTTTGATAGGCGGAGGCCAGGTTGTTCCACGCCGCGGCGTCGCGTGGATAGGTCGCCACGAAGAGCTTGTAAGATTCCAGCGCCTTGGGGAGATCGGACTGCTGCAAGGCGTATTGCGACTCGATGTACATGCGCTCGCGCTCGGTGACTCGCTCGCGCAGTTCGTAGGCCCTCTTCAAATTCTCAATCGCCTTGGCGACGGCGCCCTGGTTTCCATAGGCCACGCCGAGCCGCGCGTACGCCATGGCGAAACCCGGGTCCAGACGGATTGCTTCCTGGTAGAAGGAAGCAGCCTGGGGAAAATCGCGCCCGACGCGATGCTCATCCTCCCCCAATGAAAATGCGTGGAAGGCCTGCAGGGAAGCCGTTGTGACGTTGGTATAGGGCGTGGTCAGCTTCTGGATCGAGCTCATCGACTCGCCCAGCCTCGCCCGCATGGCCGTGGCGGCATTCGAGACGGCTTGAAGCACTCCGGTTTTGTCGTTAGCGGTGACTTGCTCGCGCGCGAACACCTCGCCCGTGCCGCAGTTCACCGCGTTAATCTGGATGACATACGAAGATCCGAGATTGGCGATACTGCCTGCCAGATACGCCTTCACCCCGAGACGCTGGCCCAATTGCTGCGCCAGTTCTGGCGTAATTCTCTGGTCACGCGCTTGTCCCAGATACTGCAGGTTATTGTGCAGTTCGGCGTCGCTGACCAACTGCAGCAAAGGCGACTGCTCCAGCTGAATCGCCAGCGCCTCCTTCAGCGTCGAGTCAAATACGGCGTCGCCGGTTTGATTGGTGAAGTCGGCCAGGATGAGCTGATCTTTGTCGGTCAACTTCGGCGCTTGATGCTTGCGCAAGTAAAATCCTCCGGCAACTAACCCAATCGCCAAATTTATCACGATGGGGGCAGCGAACTTCCACCGCGACGTCGCGGGGGCCGCGGGAAGAGTTGACGCACTGCCTGAACCAGAAGAAGAGGAGGACACCGCCGCAGCGCGCCCGCTTGTTTTTGCCGCGGACGGCGCCTGCGATTCCGCCTGAGAGTTTCCAGCTGCAACCGGCAGGGAAGGCGAAGATCCAACAGCCGACGAGCGGCCTGATTCGAGATCACGCTTGAGGCGCAGCAACTCCGACTTGATATCGACGGCGTGCTGATAACGGAGCTCACGGTCTTTTTCGAGGGCGCGGTTAATTACGTCCTCGAGCTTGGTCGGAAGCTCGGGATTCAGCCGGACGGGGGCCACAGGCGTGCGGTTCATGATCGCGTCGAAGATAACTCCGGAAGTTTCTCCGCGAAACGGCACCGCGCCAGTGGCCATTTCATACAGCACGATCCCGAAGGAGAATAGATCGGTTCGCGAATCCAGAGGCTTGCCCCGCACCTGCTCCGGCGTCATGTAGGCGACCGTTCCCAGCGCCGAACCCGGGCTGGTCAAGTGCTGAGCGCTGGTTCCTTCAGTCTTGGTGGCTTCGGATGGGTCCAGCACACGGTTGCTATCCTGCGTGACTTTGGCCAAGCCAAAATCGAGAATTTTGGCCGTTCCTCGCGCGGTCACGAAGATATTTGCCGGCTTGATGTCGCGGTGCACAATGCCCTTGGAATGGGCCGCGTCAAGCGCATCCGCCACGTCGATCGAGATGGCAAGCAACTTCTCCATCTCCAGAGGGGTATCGCCGATGAGGTGCTTTAGCGTCTCGCCCTCCAGATATTCCATGACGATGAAAGCGAGGCCTGACTCTTCACCGATGTCATAGATCGTGCAGATGTTGGGATGATTGAGAGCGGACGCGGCCTGGGCTTCGCGGCGAAAGCGGCTGAGAGCGGCCGCGTCGCGGGTGACGTCCTCGGGCAGAAACTTCAGCGCGACGAAGCGATGCAGGCGCGTGTCCTCGGCCTTGTAGACCACGCCCATCCCGCCACCGCCGAGCTTCTCGATCACCTTGTAGTGAGAGATGCTTTGCCCAATCATATTTTCGGGGACGTCGCCCGCAACGTCTGGGCCAGAGATCCGGTGAGCCATCTTAGGGGTGGGGCGGAAGCAAAGTCAACGGAAACGCGCCAAAGCTCGCAGTCCGCGATATGCACAGGCCGGTTGTGACATCGGTCACCGCGCCATTTGTACCCCGGCGACTAGGATGTGCATGGTTTCCCAAACCCTCTGAGCAGACATTCATTCCCAGGTGATAGCCATGACCGGGAGTTGCTGGCGTCTGCTCGCCGCGTTCCTGTTGATTTTCGTAGTAACTGTCTTTTCACAGGGGCAGGATGCTGTTGCGGATCGCACCCCGGCCCTCGTCTCAGGTTCGACGGCCGCGCAGCATCCCGAGCTCACTGATGCGGGTCAGGTTCCCGAGATTCCGCACGCGCCCCTGCGTTACCCTCCGATCCCGGTTAGGATCGCCCTCCCGCAAATCGTTCGCACCTCAGGAATCATTTTTTCCGGCCGGGTTACGTTTGTGGGGCGAACCTCCACAGAGGTCGCTCCAATCTTCGGACACGGGAACGGCTTCACGACGATTACATTCCAGGTGGAGCACGGAATTCGTGGCGCATCGACGGGCCAAACTCTGACCATCCACGAATGGGCCGGCCTTTGGGCCCGTGGAGAGCGCTATCACGTCGGCGAACGCGTATTGCTCTTCCTCTATTCGCCGAGCCGCTTCGGCCTTACCAGTTCGGTAGGCGGAGATGGCGCAAGATTCGAGATCGATCCTGTGGGAAGGATCGCTGTGGGCGCGCGGAATGTCGCGACGGTGGCGTCAGAACCTTTGATCCGCGGAAAAACCAGCATCCCATATGCCGATTTCGCCGAGGCGGTGCGGCGTGCCGGCGGAGAGGAATGAATCACACGTGACGATAAAGAAGTGCGCAGCATTCGGCGAACACGCATGGTTCCAGGTGATTGCGGTTCTGGCCTTGGTTCTGTCTTTCGTGGGGATAGCCCGCGCTGGCGGTCCTGAGTATGTTGCAGGCTCCAGCTACTTCAATGCCTCAACGATGGGGCAGCCACTTACCTGGTCGCAGGGCCAGGTGAACTACTACACCGATCAGGGAGACCTCAGCCCCATCCTGCCAAATTCGGCAGCCAACGCGCTTGTCGCCAACGCATTCCTTCAGTGGACCTCGGTTCCCACTGCGGCTGTGGTGGCAAACGCCGCTGGACAGCTCGCCGAGGACGTGAATGGCAGTAACATTGTCGTCGACTCCAATGGAATCGTCACCGCTCCCGCCGATGTTACTTCTGCCGCCACGCAAACGCCGGTGGGAATCGTCTACGACTACGATGGCTCGGTAACGGACGCGCTGCTCGGCTCCGGCGCTGGCGAGCCTTCGCAGTGTTTCGAAAACGCGGTCTATGGAGGCGTGGATAATTTCGGAGCCGGTGCGAACTTCCTGCACGCGCTGATCGTGATCAACGGACAGTGCGCTATGCAATCCTCACAACTGACAGATATGGAATACCGGCTGGTGCGGGTGTTGGGCAGGGTGCTGGGCCTCGGGTGGTCACAGTTGAATCTGAATGTAATCACCGGCAAGCCTCCAGCCACGCCCGATGATTTTGCCGGCTTTCCCGTGATGCATTACATGGACTCGGCGAATTGCGTTCCGATTACGCTTTGTTACGCAAACCCTTACCAACTTGCGCCCGACGATGTGGCTACGCTCTCGCGCTTGTATCCCGCCGCAGGTAAGTCAACCGGGACGGCCCGCATTTATGGTTCCGTCTATTTCGAAAATCATTTCGGCGCCCCCGGCCAGCCAATGCAAGGCGTGAATGTGTTTGCACGCTGGATCGATCCTTCCACCGGCCAGCCCTCCCACCGATACGCGACCTCGTCGGTCTCCGGATTCCTATTTACCGGCAACGCGGGCAATCCCGTTACTGGCGTAGCCGATCCTTTGGGAAATCTTTACAGCGAGTTCGGCTCGAGTAATCAAGCGCTCGAAGGATTCTTCGATCTCAGCGGCTTGCCAATTCCTAACGGAGCAAGTAGCGCGCAGTATCAGCTTTCGGTCGAGGCCTTGGATCCTTTGTGGTCGGGTGGCGTTTGCCCCTACGATTTTTCTCAAGTCGCACCTTCGGGAACTTTTGCGCCGATCGTAGTCACCGTAAGTGCTGGCGGAGAGTTTGAGCAGGACATTCCCATGTCGGGCAGCGGCCAAGCTGTGCCTCCATGGTCCGCAACGGAGACGTGGAGTGCGCCCGCTACGATTCCTCCGGCGGGCGATTGGACCGGCTCGCTGAGCGGGTACGACGACACCGCGTACTTTCTGATCACTGCGCAAGCCAACCGTACCTGGTCAGCAGCCGTCACCGCACTGAACGAGGCGGGGGTGCCGACCGAGTCGAAGGCCGCGCCGGTTATAGGCATTTGGACCCTGGGCGATCCACAGGGCACAGCACCGCCAGTGCTCACGGCGGCTCCGTTCAACGCTGGGACCTTCGGCATGAGCCGTGTCGATGCGCAGGTGCTGAGCTCGAACAGCTTCATCATCGGCATCGCCGACCTGCGTGGCGACGGCCGTCCCGACTACTCCTATCACGCGCACGTCCTGTATGGAGATTCGGTCAGCCCTGCACGCATCCCGGTGACTGGCGGCCCCATCACCCTGCACGGCACCGGATTTGCACCCGGCCTCACGGTCGCCGTCGGGAATAATAACGTTCCAATACTGGCCAGCAATGCGAGCCAGATTCTGGTTTCTGCTCCGGCGCAGGGCGACGGGCCTCAAACCATTACGATCACAGACCCGGTCAGCGGCGCATTGTCTGTAATGACCGGCGTTCTCACCCTCGGCGCCGCTGGCACTGATGAGATTCTGCTGCTGCGAGGCGGAAATCCGCAGACGGCGGTGGGAACTCAGGCGGCCAATCCGGTGACGGTGCAGGTCGTTGGTTCGAATGGCGTCTCCGCGGTCAGCGGCGCAACCATCGGATGGACCACCACCAACGGCGCCACGCTCTCAGCCTGCGGCGGCATCTCTTCGTGCTCCGCGATCACGGATGAAAGCGGACTCGCCTCAACCTGGGTCACACCCACGATAGCAGGAGGTGCAAACATAACGGCAACGCTCGCGCCCGGCGTTTACAATCCTGCACAGTCTGTGACCGCCAACCTGTCGGCTACGTCTTCGGCCACGGCGATTGCAGTGACCAACCCCTATCTTTGGATCGCTTATGGCGCGAGCGTGAGCGTTCCGATCACGGCGCGGGTGGTAAGCTCCGGCACCCCACAAGCCGGCGTGACGGTGAACTTCGTCGTCACACAGGGATCGGGATCGCTCAGTTCGCCAAGTGCAGTAACGAACAGCAACGGATACGCTTCGGTCACACTCACGGTGACCAACTTCGGCGGCAGTGTGCAGCTCAGCGCTTGCGTGGGGCCCGGAAACAATCCTTGCCAAACTGTTTCCGGGAACGCCGTTGCCCCCGCGCTGCTGAATCTGCAGCCCGTGGCCGGAGGTGGGCAAGTTGTCAGTGGACAGGGATTTCAGCCGCTCACCGTCCGCGTAACGGATTCGTCTACGCCGCCCAATCCCGTCCTCGGAGCGAGCGTGCTGTTTCAATCCATCGTGCTGCGTCCGCCCGGGAACGATCTAACGCTGGTGACAGGCGATGCCACTACCACGCAAACGGGGATGCCGGTCGTCTTGAGTGCAAACCAGAGCAGCATGACCAGCGACGCGAACGGCTTGGCGAGTTTCGTCCCGAGCCTCGGGTCATTCAGTGGGCTATTGGAGGTCGAGATTCAAATTTCGGCAGGAGCGTCGGCGGCGCTGGCGGACGTGATGGAGAGTTTTCCTTAGGGCTGACACTCGACGCGGACGCCGCTGGGAGAAACCTGCTTCGTACCGGCGCAGGCAAACAGCAGATTCCTCCCTTCGGTCGGAATGACAAAAACTTTAAACATTTCGTTTTGCTGAAGCGACGCCGAGGCCCGACAGCCGGAGCCCGAAGCCGATACTCACTTCTTCGTCCCCTGATCTTTCACCTGGTCCTTCGTCCACTGATCGACCCAGTCGTTGACGGTTTTATACCAGAGCTGCGAATTTTGTGGCTTGAGCACCCAGTGGCCTTCGTCAGGAAAATACAGCATCTTCGACGGGACACCTTCCATCTGCAGCGTGGTGAAAAGCTGTAAGCCTTCGCTCACGTCGAGGCGGTAGTCGAGCTGGCCGTGAATGACCAGCGTCGGCGTCTTGAAATTTTTGGCGTACTGGTGCGGCGACCACTTCTCATACAGCGCGCGGTTGTCGTAGGGAGTGCCTTTGAACTCCCAGTCGTTGAACCAGAGTTCTTCGGTGGTGCCCCAGGCGGATTCGGCGTTGAACATGCCATCGTGCGACACCAGGCACTTGAAGCGGTCGGTGTGTCCGAGGATCCAGTTGATGGCGTATCCGCCATAGCTGCCGCCCAGCGCGCACTCCCGGTCTTTATCGATGAACGGGTAAGTCTTCTCGGCGTAGTCGAGGCCCTTCATCAGGTCTTCAAAGGGAGCGCCACCCCAGTCGCCGTTGATGGCGTCGATGAACTTCTGCCCGTAGCCGGTCGAGCCGTGGAAGTTGATCATGATGACCACGTAGCCGCTGCTCGTCGATGAAGTTGGTGACGCGAAGAGTTCGGGATTCCAGCGATAGCTCCAGTCGTCTCCCCAGGAGCCTTCGGGGCCGCCGTGGATGAGGAACTTCACGGGATATTTCTTGGAGGCATCGAAGTTTGGGGGCTTGACCAGGAGGCCTTGGACCTTATCGCCGTGAGCGCCGGGGAACCAGAACCGTTCCAAAGGGGACATCTCAATCTGGGAGAGAGCCGCATCGTTAAGATGCGTAAGAGCGACTGCCTTCACAGGAGCGCATGTAACGCTCTGGTCGCCCCTCTGGCATGGGCTGGCCTTTGCGTGCGAGCTGTAGATTCCGCTTGGCTGAGCAATCGACATTTGCGTAAAGAGCAGGGTGTTGCCGTCAGGGCTCAATGCCAGATCGTCGTTGAAGCCTTGGAGGAGCGGCAACATAAGGGGGGGCCACATCGTGAGGACCCCGGCGCCTTCCGAGGTGATAGAGGGAGCATTCGGTTCCACTGACACGGTGTGTATGGGGGACTCGCCTGCGCGCTCAGAGGCGAAATACAACCGCTTCGAATCTCTTGACCAGATAAAGGCCCCCACCCACTGGTCGAAATCCTCCGTCAAATTCTTCTTCTCCCCCGTCTTCCTGTCGTAGAGCATCAAGCGGAACCGGTCGCTCTCGTCTCCCGGCCTCTGTTGGGCGCGGTAGGCGATGTAGCGGCCATCGGGCGAATAGAGCGGCGTCGAGTCGCTGGCGGGATTGTCGGCGGTAATGTTATTCTTAGGCCAACCGCAGACCGGGACGATCCACAGATCGTTGTTGGTGGAAGCTGCCGGATTCTTGTCGTGATTCGAGGTATAGCAAACCTCCTGCCCATCCGGCGAGAAGGCGTAATCATCCTGTCCACCAAGCGAGAACACGGGCGCGTCGTAGTCCCCCGGCGTGAGGTCGCGGTACCAGTGCACCTGCGTCAGGACCGGGACCAAGAACAAGTGGCTTCGCTTGCCTTCTTTGTAGGCATTCCAATGGCGGTAAAGCAGCCCGTCGAAAATCAACGCCTTGACCTTGGAGTTGTTCACCTCTTTGATCTTCTTCGCGTTGCAAGCAATCTCATCCGGCTGTCCATCGCATTCGGGATAAACATCCGAAGTGAAAAGAACATTCTTTCCATCCGGCGACCATAGTTCGCCGCCGGCTTCCGTGGGCATCGACGTCAGCTTGTAAACTCCCGCAACCGTGCCAGCCGCACCATCGAAGTCGGCAATCCAAACCTGCGAGCCGCCTTCCTTTGTCGACAGAAAAGCGAATCGCTTCCCATCCAGCGCCCATCGCGGCCGGTCGGCGTCCTGATCGCGAATGATCTCCCGCTCCAGCCCTCCCTGCGTAGGCACGATCCATATGTGCGGCGTCTTCGTATTCGCCGCGAGATCCACGTCAACCACGCTGAAGATCACCCACTTGCCATCCGGCGAGACTTCCGGCTCACCGACGCGCTTGAGCTTCATCATGTCTTCGAAGGTAAAGGGATGTTTGCCCTGTGCAAAACCAGAAAACGTGAATGCGATAAAAGCGAGGAAAACAAAAAAGCAACGACGCATGAGTGCCTCCCGACAAACGACAAACGGATGAGTGTAGCAGGCCAGCGCTTCTGGCTTCTAGCCGCCTCTCGCTCCAAGCCTGTCATCCTGAGCGAAGCGAAGGA
>JBKQKT010000060.1:0-9667 GCA_052147365.1 Candidatus Korobacteraceae bacterium
GCGACGGGAAGCCCGTCGCCCCGGCCTACAAATTCAGGTCGCGTAATCGCTTCACGGTGTTGTAAACGCTTGAAAACCAGTGCCACCGTAGGTACCAGCCCCATAACGGCCGACGATGACGAGCATGTCATTCAGGCCGTCAGCTCGGGTGCTGCCTACGCCGTTGGGGTCGTCAAACGAGTAGTAGTTTCCATTGTGAAACAGTACTCCGTGACGGTTGCTGGAGCTATCGAAATAGGTGGCTATAATGTCTCCGTTGTTGTTGATTTCATTGATGGCCGTCCCTGTCGACCCTTCCCCGGGCGCGTGAACCGGCGTCCTGGTTACACCCTTGTCTGGGGTAGTAAACGACAGGTAGGTCCCGCTGGAGTTGGTGCCGAACACAGTGATCACGCCCGCGTTGTTGATCCCCCAGGCTGTATTCAGACCTATAGTACCCGGCGGGTCCAAGTTCGTGAGGGTGCCGCCCTCCATCAAATATCCATGCTGGGTGCCGCCCGAGTCGATGTAAGTGCCTACCACCGCCCCCGAGTCATTAACCCCATTCGCATTTACGAGGGTTGCGCCCGAAATGCTGATGTCGGTGAACTTTCCCTTGGCCCACGTGAACCCGATTTCAGGACCTTTTGTGCTGGTGCACCAGCCCGCAGCAACACCCAGGTTGTTGATGCCATAAAAGGAGATGGAGGTCGAGCTGGGAGTGGTTACGCAATCCGACCGGTCGGCTCGGGTGAAGGCGCTATAACCACCCAGGATCATGCCGTGCTGGACCCCGGCGCTGTCAACGTAATCGCCGGCGATTGCACGTGAGTTGTTTATTCCATAGGTATCTGTCTCCTGCGCTGAAGGGAGGGCGATGACATCTCTGAACAAGAACGACAACGTCGGCGCCACCGCAACAGCTACGGATACACACAGAACGAGTAAGAAAACGCCAATAACGATCTTACGATTTTGCATTTGGCTCCTCCTTCTGAGAGAGAATGGTTGTTCGGCTTTTTTGTCGTAAGCAGGAAAACCTACGGCAAGAAGTACCGTGAAGGCCTGGTTTACCTCTACACTGCGAGTTAGGAAACTCGCACCTGTACCTGAGGCCTCCAGTCTCTTCCCGTGCGGGGGAGGCTGTCAATCTAAAATTTTTGGCGCGACGAAATGGGGCGAAGTATAGCTAATCGAAAAGGAAAAAGGGCGGCATCGCTGCCGCCCTCTGAGCCCTAACACCTAGCCCCCTGGCCCCTGCCTTACGTTCCTTCGTTCCAGCTTGCCAGGTACTCTTCCTGTTCCGGAGTCAGGCGGTCAATCTTGATGCCCATCGACTCCAGTTTCAGTTTCGCGACCCGCTTGTCAAGCTCCTCGGGCACCACGTACACCTTCTTCTCGAGCGTGGAGTGGTTCTTCACCAGATAGTCAACCGACAACGCCTGGTCGGCGAAGCTCATGTCCATTACCGACGGAGGATGCCCTTCTGCCGACGAAAGATTGATCAGGCGGCCTTCGCCCAGCAGGTTAATCTTGCGGCCATCCTTCAGTGAGAACTCCTCGACGAAGGCGCGCGTGGCGCGCTTGGACGACGACATCTTCTCCAGCGCCGGGATGTCAATCTCCACGTTGAAGTGTCCGGAGTTGGAGATGATAGCTCCGTCCTTCATCACGTCGAAGTGCTCTTTGCGCAGCACGCTCTTGTTTCCGGTGACGGTGCAGAAGACGTCGCCGATGCGTGCCGCTTCGTCCATGCTCATCACACGGAAGCCGTCCATCACCGCTTCGATGGCTTTCGTCGGATCGATTTCGGTGACGATGACCTCCGCGCCGAGTCCGCGCGCGCGGCTTGCCAGTCCGCGGCCGCACCAGCCGTAGCCGGCGACCACGAACTTCGCGCCCGCGAGCAGGAAGTTGGTGGCGCGAATGATGCCGTCAATGGTGGACTGCCCGGTGCCGTAGCGGTTATCGAACAGGTGCTTGGTGTCGGCGTCGTTGACCGCGATGATGGGATAGCGCAGCACGCCCTGCTTCGCCATGGCACGCAGGCGGATGATGCCGGTCGTGGTCTCTTCCGTGCCGCCGATGACGTCGTCGAGAATATCGGTGCGCTTAGTGAGCGCGATGGTCACCAGATCGGCGCCGTCGTCCATGGTGATGTTGGGCTTGTGGTCGAGCGCCGACAGGATGTGCGAGTAGTAGGTGTCGTTGTCCTCGCCCTTGATGGCATAGACCGGCACGTTGTAGTCGCGCACCAGGCAGGCGGCAACATCGTCCTGCGTGGAGAGCGGATTGGAGGCGCACAGCACGACCTCGGCGCCGCCATCGCGCAGGGTGATAGCCAGGTTGGCGGTCTCGGCGGTGACATGCAGGCAGGCCGAGATGCGGATGCCCTTCAGCGGCTGGTTCTTGATGAAGTCCTTGCGGATAATCTGCAGGACCTTCATGGACTGGTTGGCCCAGTCAATGCGCTTGCGGCCCATATCGGCCAGCGCCAGGTTGGCGACATCGCCGGCGGCACGAGTAGGTGTAGTTGACATAAGCTCCTGTAAGACAGTTTCAGGTTTCGAGTTTCGAGCGGCAGCGGGAGTCATGCCGGTCCGCGCGAAACGATTCTGTTTTGTCATCCTGAGCGGAGCGCCCGCCCTACATTTCCAATCCGCTGACGTTCGGTTGGGACGGGCGCGCAGTCGAAGGATCTGCGGTTCCCGCGCAGTCGCAAGACCCTTCCGACGGCAGAACCGCAGATCCCTCCGCTCGGACTGAAGTCCTCGGTCGGGATGACAACGCTACTTCGCCACTGCAGTCTTCTGCGCAACCGCCGCCGCTACGCCAGCCTGCTCGCGCAGGGCTGCGGCCTTGTCGGTGCGCTCCCACGTGAAGTCGGGATCGTTGCGGCCAAAGTGTCCATAAGCCGCCGTCTTGCGGTAAATGGGACGCCGCAGGTCGAGCGACTCCATGATGCCTTTCGGCGTTAACTGGAAGTTGGCGCGCACCAGCTCAGCGATCTTGGCTTCGTCAACCTTCGCAGTGCCGAAAGTTTCCACCAGCACGCTGACCGGCTCGGCGACGCCGATGGCGTACGCAAGCTGCACCTCGCAGCGGTCGGCCAGTCCAGCCGCAACAATATTCTTGGCGATATACCGCGCCATGTAGCAGGCCGAGCGGTCCACCTTGGTCGGATCTTTGCCGCTGAAAGCGCCGCCACCGTGGCGTCCCATGCCGCCGTAGGTGTCAACGATAATCTTGCGGCCGGTCAAGCCGGTGTCGCCCATGGGGCCGCCGATGACAAAGCGTCCCGTGGGATTGATGTGGTACTTGGTGTCGGCATCGAGCATCTTCGCGGGCAGAGCTGCCTGGATAACGTGCTTCAGGATGTCGGAGCGCAGCTCATCGGTTGTCACCGTTTCGGAGTGCTGCGTCGAAACCACCACCGCGTCAATGCGGAATGGCTTGTGGTTCTCGTCATATTCAACTGTGACTTGGGATTTGCCATCGGGCCGGAGGTAAGGAAGAGTGCCATCTCTGCGGACTGTGGTGAGCTGGTGGCACAGCTTGTGCGCTAACGAAATTGCCGTCGGCATGTAGTCTGCGTTTTCGTTGGTGGCGTAGCCGAACATCATGCCCTGGTCGCCGGCGCCGCCCGTGTCCACACCCATGGCAATGTCCCCCGACTGCTTGTTGATGCTGGAGATGACCGCGCAGGTGTTGGAGTCGAACCCGTAGAGGGCATTGTCGTATCCGATGGAGGCAACTACGCCGCGCACCAGGGTCTGGAAATCGACATAGGCCTTGGTGGTGATTTCGCCGGCGATAACAACCAGGCCGGTGGCCGTGAGCGTCTCGCAAGCTACGCGGCTGTAAGGATCTTCCTTGATGCAGGCATCGAGAATGGCATCCGAAATCTGGTCGGCAATCTTGTCCGGGTGACCCTCGGTCACGGATTCGGACGTAAAAAGATAACGTTTCTTGGACAAAGCAAAACTCCTTGTGTTGCCTGCCGTGGTGGGAGACTGCGCGCACATCGATCAGGCAAAGTGGTGCTTAGGTCTGTTGGGGCCTATCAGTGAGGATAACGGCTGCCCGTGAGACTCCCAATATTTTACGGCCAAAGGGGCGGTTTCGGCCAGCTAAAGGCGGGAATTTGCATTGAAACAGAAGGCTCGGGTAGAGCAGGCCTTCAGGCCCACGTTAAGCTACTCCTTTTGTGATTGGGGCTTCAGCCCCCCTTGTGACGCCGCGCTGAAGCCCGGAAGGCACAGAAAAGGTGGGGCTGAAGCCCAGGACTGACGATAGCTGGCTTTGACGCCGGCCTGAAGGCCCGCTCTACCCGACCCGCCAACCATTAAGGAGGTTCATTGCACCGCGTTGTGGACCGCGATGAGCTGCTCAATCACTTCGGGCAGCAACTTCAAGTCCAGCGCATTTGCGCCGTCAGACAGCGCCTGTGCCGGATTGTCATGCACCTCGATAAAGACTCCATCCACGCCGGCCGCCACGGCCGCCCGCGCCAGCAGAGGAATGAACTCAGGTTGTCCTCCGCTCTCCACCCCAGAACGCGTAAAATCGGCGCGTTCCGGGGACCCCGGCGAATCCGTCCCGCCTCTGCCATTGCCGGCCGAAGGAAGCTGCACCGAATGCGTGGCATCGAAGACCACGGGCGCGAACTGGCGCATGATGGCCAGCGAGCGCATATCCACGACCAGGTTGTTGTAGCCGAACGCTGCGCCGCGTTCGGTTAGAAAGACGCGCTCGCCGCCGGCCTCGCGCACCTTCTCCACCGCGTGGCGCATGTCCCAGGGCGAGACGAACTGCCCCTTCTTGATATTCACCGCGCGTCCGCTCTTGCCCGCAGCCACCAGCAGATCGGTCTGGCGGCAGAGGAAGGCGGGAATTTGCAGCACGTCCACGACTTCCGCGGCATGGGGCACGTCGGCAGCCTCGTGCACGTCGGTCAGCACAGGAACCCTGACCCTCTCCAGCACTTTACGCAGAATGCGCAGACCTTCCTGAAGCCCCGGCCCGCGGAAGCTGCGAATCGAGGTGCGGTTCGCCTTGTCATACGACGCCTTGAAGATGAAAGGCAAGTTATTCGCGCGCGCGACCGTCGCGATGGCTTCGGCCATCTTCAGGGTGTGGGCCTCACTCTCGATGACGCACGGCCCGGCAATGAGGAACAGCGCTCCTCCGCCGATGGTCACCGAGCCGACTTGGAAAGGACGGCTCACGACTGCTAGTGTTTCACCTTTTCCGGCCGGTGGAACATTTCTACCGCAAGTTCCTCACGCTGGTGCTGTCGCCGAAGACGGTTCTCGTACGACGCCTTGATGAATGACGAAAACAACGGATGCGGCTCCAATGGTTTGGACTTGAACTCGGGATGAAACTGGCAGCCCAGGAAGTAAGGATGGCCGGCTATCTCGACGATCTCGACGTACGTGCCGTCCGGCGTTGCGCCGCTGATGCGCAGCCCGCCAGCGGTAAGCATACTCTCGTACTCGCGGTTGAACTCGTAGCGATGGCGATGCCGCTCGCTGATTTCGTTCTGCCCGTACGCTGCGTGCGCCAGAGTGTCAGGCTCAAGCTTGCAGGTCCAAGCGCCTAATCGCATGGTGCCGCCCAGTTCCTCCACGCCGCGCAGTTCGCGCAGTTTGTAAATAATGCGGTGTGGCGTCGCAGGATCGAACTCGCTGGAGTTCGCCTGCTCCAGCCCGCAGACATTGCGCGCAAACTCTATACACGCCGTTTGCATGCCCAGGCAGATGCCGAAAAACGGCACGTTGTTTTCGCGCGCGTACTGGATGCCCTTCAGCATGCCTTCGATGCCACGCTTGCCGAAGCCGCCCGGTACCAGGATTCCGTCTGCATGCTCGAGTTGCGCCTGCACGGTCTGGTCTTTTGCCTCCAGTCCTTCAGCCTCAATCCAGTTCACGTCAAGCTTCAGATTGAAGGCCAGGGCGCCATGCACCAGCGCCTCTTTCAGCGACTTGTAGGAGTCCTCGTACTCGACATACTTGCCGACGATCCCAATGGAAACCTCATCCTTCGGGTTGTAGACGCGATGAACCAGGTCTTCCCAGCGGCTGAGGTCAGGCTCCTTGGCCTCCATGCGTAGATAACGCAGCGCCAGCCGATCCACGCCTTCGTGCGCGAACACAAGCGGAACTTCGTAGATCGAAGCTACATCTTTCGCGGTAATCACAGCTTCGTTTTCCACATTGCAAAAGAGAGCGATCTTCGACTTGATGTCCTTCGACAGGAAGCGATCTGTGCGGCACAGCAGGATGTCAGGCTGAATTCCGACGCTGAGCAGCTCTTTCACGGAATGTTGCGTGGGCTTGGTCTTCAACTCGCCGGCGGCGGCGATGTAAGGCACCAGCGTGACGTGAACGAACAGCGTGTTCTCGCGTCCCAGCTCCTGTCGCATCTGGCGGATGGCCTCGATGAAGGGCAGCGATTCAATGTCGCCCACGGTGCCGCCGATTTCGACGATGGCGAGGTCCACGTCTTGCGCCACCTTCTTCATCGCACCCTTAATCTCGTTGGTGACGTGCGGGATGACCTGTACGGTCTTGCCGAGATAATCGCCCCGCCGTTCCTTGGCGATGATGGTTTCGTAAATGCGGCCGGTGGTCCAGTTGTTATCGCGTGTCAGTTTGGCGTGGGTGAAGCGCTCGTAGTGCCCGAGGTCGAGGTCGGTCTCGGCGCCATCGTCGGTGACGAAGACTTCGCCGTGCTGGAATGGCGACATCGTCCCCGGATCGACGTTGAGGTAAGGATCAAACTTTTGCAGTGTAACCTTCAGCCCGCGACTTTCCATCAGGCAGCCGATGGAGGCAGCCGCCAGTCCCTTGCCAAGCGAAGACACCACACCGCCGGTCACAAAGATGTACTTTGCCGACATCGATTCCTCTGTTGTGGGGATTGGTGCAGCCGAAACCTGCGCTCGCGCCCTCCCGTTTTATGGGGAGCCCTTCCCGCCTGCGTATGAGCGCGGTCAGGGTGGACTGCGTAGGGGTGCACGACCAATTATGACGGGAAAAATCCCCGGAGGCAAGAAGGTGCTTCAGGTAAGAAAAGAGGCTTGCAAGAAGCACCGGTCTTGCCCGCCCGAGTTTAGTAACGCATCGCTATTGCTTTGGTGCCTTCTCCGGATGCCAGGGACTGCTCGTCCGGCCTTTGTCCACCTTTTCATCAACCAGGACGCCCTCTTCCGTCTGTCCCGGCTCAAGACATCCCTCGGGTACGAAGTAGAAGTGGACTGTCTGGTCCTTGGTTCCACCGTCACGAGGCTGTACGCGCCCGGCGTCAACCTTGGTCGGCCCGTCCGTGGTCAGGTAGTACTTCGCGTTCGCGGCGCGCTGCGCTCCCATGGTCTGCCCTTTCCCGCTTTCCTTGTCGCCGCGGTAGCCAACAACGTCCAGCTTTCCATTGGGGTTCTGCTGCAAACGCTGAGCCACGTTATCCAAAGTGTCCTTGCAACCGTTGTCAACGCGCCAGGGCTTCTTGGGATACTTGTTGAAATCGCAGGAGCCCCAATCCTGGATCGTCTGGCACTTCTTATTTTGCACGGGCAAGACGTTGACGACGGCCTTGCAACTACCGCTTAGATTGGCCCGCGCATCGGTCGCGGTTCCATTGACGTTGATCGTTGCACCGTTTTCACTCGCCTCGGCCGAGGTCGCGGTCACGGTGGCGGTAGTTCCGCCGCTGCTGCTTAACTGGCCGCGGTCGGCGGTCCAGCCATAGGTCATCGGCCATCCCTGCGGGTCTGTCGCGGTCATGGTGACGGTCGAGGTTTCACCGACGTTAATCGAGTTGGGATTAGCCGAGCAACTCACGACCGGCGCCAGCGGCTGCTTGACGGTAAACGGCGCCGTTGCTGTCGCCGTGTTGCCCTTCTTCAGCTTTGGATCCGTGGCCGTAACAGTGCCGGTATAGGTTCCCGGCACCATGCCGCCGGTATCCACGGTCGGAGTTGGAGAACTGTTGTTCGGCACCTTGCCGCCAGTGGTCGTCCAGGTGTAGGTCGTCGGATGCTTGGGATTGAAACCCTTGCACGTGGCGGCGAGGTTTACCGTCTCACCCGCCCACACTTCAGCCGGTGTTGCAGTGGCCGTGCACAAAGGCGGCGGCGGGGTGGAACAACTGCCCAGGCCGACAACAATTCCCGCCGCCAGGCGGACGCTATTCCAAGTTGTTGAGTACGGACTCGGCAAGTCCGCTCTCTTGTCGTAGGCTGAGTAGATATAATCCACCTGCGCAAGGCGAATGGAGAACCGTGGCGTCACAGCAAGATCCAAGCCGCCACCGCCGCCGGCCGCGAAATGCCATCGTGTCCCCCCGCAACAATCGGGCGAAAGGTTGGCCGCACCGACGAGAATGCGGGCGAAGGGCGAAATTCTATGAGTGTGATACTTGTACTGCAATCCCCCGAGGGCGTACCCAAAGTCGCTTCCATTCTTTCCACCAGTGAAGTCCGGGGGAGTAATGGTCCCACTAAAGTGACCGCTGCCATCGAGCAGGAAGCCGAAATTGCAGGACTTGCAAAAGTAGTACGTATTGGACGCATCAAAGCCCTTCGTGATGGTGTTGAGATGGGGGTGGAAGTTTTCCGAAGGCACATAGTCGCCGTAACCATTCGGAAAAATAACGGAGTATCCGCCAAAGATTTCATCTCTCGACTTATTAACATCTTGCGCCGCTGCCGAGACGCCCGAAAGGCACAAAGCGCACCCGACGGCGATCAGGGCCAGAGAACAAACAATTCGCACTACCGCGAAACGAGACGACATTTTGATCCTCCCGAATTCCTGCCATCACAGCTAGAAAACGAACTTACGCTCCTCCCTTATTTATTCGGAGGGAAAGACAAAGTCAAGTTTCAGAAATCGCACAGGCATGACAATTGCCTGAGCCATTAGGGCTTATGAGATCTCGCCATCTTGTCGAGTGGCGGCCAGACCCCTGAACGAACAGCAGCGGCGGAGTCGCTGCTGCAGACGCAAGGTATTAATCAGGGGAAAGACATGACAGACGACAGCGACGCGGCTAACGCCGTCAGTATTAGAATCAGCTTTCTCATCGCTTCTCCTGGGCGCTGTTGCGACCGTCGCAACCAACACCACAGAACATTGCAACCTTAGCACATTAACATAACGGCAACAGTTGAATACCGCGGTGTCCAAGGGGTTTCCGTCGCCCGAAGTCCGGTCTTGAGTCCAGTTCCCGTCGAACAGCGCAAAAAGAAACCGCTGGCGGAGAGCCAGCGGTCTGTCAAAGGAATTCTTAACGGGTTGAAGCATACGGCCTATACTACTGCGCTCCGACTATTGCGTCGGAGGCGCAGCAGGCTTGGCCTTAGCTTTGAGGTGCTTCGGAGCAGGCGCGTTACGCGACTGCGGCTGCACCTTGCTTTCGTCAACCACCGTGCCCTCTTCCACCTGCCCGCCGCACAGAGTGCCTTCGGGCACGAAGTAGAAGTGGGTCGCCTTGCCCTTGGTCCCCCCCTCACGCGGCTGGACGCGGCCCGCGTCAACCTTGTTCGGGCCGTCCGTGGTGAGGTAGTACTTGACGTTCACGGAGCGTTGCGAACCCAGGGTCTGCTCTTTCACGACTTCCTTCTCGTCGGTGTAGCCCACGATGTCCAGCTTGCCATTGGGCATCTGCTGCAACCGCAGAGACAGTT